>NZ_JBEXKU010000059.1:0-48202 GCF_040609575.1 Streptomyces sp. NPDC004647
CTCGCTGGGCTCATAACCCAGAGGTCGCAGGTTCAAATCCTGTCCCCGCTACGACGACGAAGGCCCGGATCCCAAGGATCCGGGCCTTCGTCATGCTCAGGGACTCGGCGGGGCTCCGCGCGAACTGCTCGGGGCTTACCCAGCCTGTGGGCGGCTGCCGCGGCAGCCCCTTCACGTTCCGGTGAAAAGAAGGCCGGATCGGCCCCGGGTGAGAAGGGCCGGGGCCCGATTATCAGGCCGAGGCGCAGTTCGGGCAGAGGCCGCGGTAGGTGACCTCGACGCCCGAGACCGCGAAGCCGAAGCGCTCGGCGTCGGGGAGGTCCGCCAGCGGATTGCCGGCGGGGTGGACGTCGCGGACCGTGCCGCACTTCGCACACACCAGGTGGTGGTGGGGGCGGTGCGCGTTCGGGTCGTAGCGCATGGCGCGGCGGTCCGTGCTGACCTCGATCACCTCGCCGAGCGAGACCAGCTCGCCCAGCGTGTTGTAGACGGTCGCGCGGGAGATCTCGGGCAGCCGCTCGGCGGCGCGCGCGTGCACCTCGTCGGCGGTCAGGTGGACGTGTTCCCCGTCGAGAACCTCGGCCACGACCCGCCGCTGCGCGGTGAGACGCCAGCCGCGTCCTCGAAGTCGCTCCAGCAGGTCACTCATGAAATCAGCCTAACAGCGAGGAGGCCGTGTTCCGAACGGGTACGGTCTTCGGCAGAATCTTGACTTGGATTTAGTCCAATGTAGGATCGCAAGCGGCACAGGCCAAGGTCCAGGACGATATGCAGGAGGCGTACGTGACGGTGCAGGGCGAGGCAGCCAAGTCGACAGGGCCGCTGACCACGGAGTCCGGCGCTCCGGTCGCGGACAACCAGAACAGCGAGACCGCCGGCGCCGGAGGCCCGGTCCTGGTCCAGGACCAGCTGCTGCTGGAGAAGCTCGCGCACTTCAACCGCGAGCGCATCCCGGAGCGGATCGTGCACGCGCGCGGCGCGGGGGCGTACGGCACCTTCACGGTGACCGCCGACGTGAGCGAGTACACACGAGCGAATTTCCTCTCCGAGGTCGGCAAGCAGACCGAGACCTTCCTGCGCTTCTCCACGGTCGCGGGCAACCTGGGCTCGGCGGACGCGGTGCGCGACCCGCGCGGTTTCGCGCTGAAGTTCTACACCGAAGAGGGCAACTACGACCTCGTCGGCAACAACACCCCGGTGTTCTTCATCAAGGACGCCATCAAGTTCCCGGACTTCATCCACACCCAGAAGCGCGACCCGTACACCGGCTCGCAGGAGGCGGACAACGTCTGGGACTTCTGGGGCCTTTCGCCGGAGTCGACGCACCAGGTGACCTGGCTGTTCGGTGACCGCGGCATCCCCGCGTCGTTCCGCCACATGAACGGTTACGGCTCGCACACCTACCAGTGGAACAACGCCGCGGGTGAGGTCTTCTGGGTCAAGTACCACTTCAAGACCGACCAGGGCATCAAGTCGCTGACCCAGGACGAGGCGAACCGGATCGCGGGCGAGGACCCGGACAGCCACCAGCGCGATCTGCGCGAAGCGATCGAGCGCAACGAGTTCCCGAGCTGGACCGTGCAGGTGCAGATCATGCCGGCGGCCGACGCGGCCGGTTACCGCTTCAACCCGTTCGACCTGACCAAGGTCTGGCCGCACGAGGACTACCCGCCGATCGAGATCGGGAAGCTGGAGCTCAACCGCAACCCCGACAACATCTTCGCCGAGGTCGAGCAGTCGATCTTCTCGCCGGCGCACTTCGTGCCGGGCATCGGCCCGTCCCCGGACAAGATGCTCCAGGGCCGTCTCTTCGCGTACGGGGACGCCCACCGCTACCGCGTCGGCATCAACGGCGACCACCTCCCGGTGAACCGGCCGCACGCCACCGAGGCGCGCACCAACGGGCGTGACGGGGCGCTGTACGACGGCCGCCACGGCCGGGCGAAGAACTACGAGCCGAACAGCTTCGGCCTGCCGACCCAGACCGACAAGCCGGTGTGGCAGCCGACCGCGGTGAGCGGATACACCGGCAGCGAAGCCGCCCCGTCCCACGCCGAGGACAACGACTTCGTCCAGGCGGGCAACCTCTACCGCCTGATGTCCGAGGCGGAGAAGGAGCGGCTGATCGCCAACCTCTCGGGCTTCATCGCCAAGGTGTCGCGGGACGACATCGCCGAGCGGGCGATCGCCAACTTCCGCAAGGCGGACGAGGACTACGGCAAGCGGCTGGAGGCCGCCGTCCAGGCCCTGCGCGGCTGACGGAACCGCTTGTCCGGCAGCTGGGGCCGATCCCGTACGGGGTCGGCCCCAGCTGCTTGCTCACCCGGCCAGTGCGGACGGCTGCTGTCGGCCCGGGGCCCAGCAGCGGATGATGTCGCGCACCGACACCACTCCGACCGGATCCTGGCTGCCCAGCACTATCAGATGGCGGAAGCCGCCGTGCGCCATGGCCGTAGCAGCCTCATCCAGCGTCCATTCGGGCGCTGCGAAGACGACGTCGGTCGTGGTGTGGGCGTGCGCGGTCTCGTGATCCGGGTCCTGACCCGCGCCGAGGGAGTTCAGGATGTCGCGCTCGGTGAGAATGCCGAGTCCGCTGGTGTCGGGGTCGAGGACGACTGCGGCGCCGACCCTGCGCGCGGACATCAGTCGCGCTGCCTGGCGAAGCGTATGGGCGGGACCGATGGTGAGGACCACCGAACTCATGGCGTCACGGACGAGCATGAATGGAGCCACCTCCTTGGTGAATCCTTTAGAGAAAGAATTCACAAGTTCACAAGCGGGCGGACTCTCATGTTCACATGGGGCGGCTGAGCCAACAAGAGGGCGTGCGCGGTCACGCCGGAGTCGGTGCCGTCGGCACGCAGGGTCGGTGCCGTCGGGCGGGCGGGATCAGTGGGGACCGGTACGCAGAGCCGGCAGAGTCAGTAGCGCTGATTCAGATAGCCCAGCAGGTCGTTGTGGAGCAGACCGTTGGAGGCGGCGGCGTTTGCCCCGGCCGGGCCCGGTGTGCCGTCCAGGTCGGTGAACTCGCCGCCTGCCTCCTTGACGATGACCGCGTTCGCCGCCATGTCCCACAGTGACAGTTCCGGCTCCGCGCAGATGTCCACCGAGCCCTCGGCGACCATCATGTATGGCCAAAAATCGCCGTAGCCGCGCGTCCGCCAGCAGTCGCGTGTCAGGTCCAGGAACCCATCGAGCCGGCCCTGCTCCTCCCACCCGCTCAGCGAGGAGTAGGCGAACGAGGCGTCCTCGATCTTGGCGACCTGCGAGACGTGCAACCGGGTCGCGGAGGTCAGGCTGCGGCCGGTATAGGCGCCCGCCCCGTGGGCCGCCCACCAGCGGCGGCCCAGCGCGGGCGCCGATACCACGCCGACAACCGGCTGGTAGCCACCCTCGCCCGGGACCATCAGCGCGATCAGCGTGGCCCAGACCGGTACGCCGCGGACGTAGTTCTTGGTGCCGTCGATCGGATCGATGATCCAGCGGCGCGGGCCGGTGCCCTCGCTGCCGTACTCCTCGCCGAGCACGGCATCGCGCGGCCTGGCGCGCTTCAGTGAGGAGCGGATCAGCTCCTCCGCCCGCTTGTCCGCCTCGCTCACCGGTGTCATGTCCGGTTTGGTCTCGACCTTGAGGTCGAGGGCCTTGAACCGGTCCATGGTGGCGGCGTCGGCGGCGTCCGCCAGCACGTGGGCCAGGCGCAGATCATCGTGATAGTCGGGCATGTGCGAACAGTATCGACAGGGGTACGAACCGGCCACACGGCCAGGGCCTTACGGGTCCTGCTCTGCTCCGTCAGAGCTATTGACACTCTCTGGCAGCACGTCAATTCTTTGCGAACGTCAGCCATGTGAGCCGCATGCCAGGGAGGCAACGATGCCTACCGCGCGGGAGTCCCTGCTCGACGCTGCCTTCGTGGCGCTGGCGGGCCGGCCGTGGTCCGTGGTGCGCATGGTCGATGTCGCGTCGGCCGCCGGGGTGTCCAGACAGACCCTCTACAACGAGTTCGGCAGCAAGGACGGCCTGGCGCGTGCCCTGGTGCGGCGCGAGGCCGACGCCTACCTCGCGGGTGTGGACAGAGCCCTGGCCGGACCAGCGGGCGCAGCCGCGGGCGCGGATACGGATCCCTGCAGGAGACTCGCCGCGGTGGCGGACTGGACGGTGCGCAGCGCTCGGACGAACCCGCTGGTCAGAGCCGTGCTGACCGGCTACTGGGGCGAACGGCTGCCGACCCCGGTCCGCGTCGTCGGAGCGCCGGCGACCTCCTTCTACATCCCGGCCCAACGGCGCGCCGACGCCGGGCTGCCCTCTCCGGTCGAGTTGCTCGGGCAGGTACGCGACCGGGCGCTGACGTCGCTGAGGGCGGGCCGTCCGCAGGAGGAGGCGGAACGGCTGGCGCGGGCCTGCGAGGTCGCCGTGCGGCTGGCGCTCTCGTATGTGGTGGCCCCCGCCGGTGCGGAGGATCCCGCCCGTCTGGTCAGAGTCGCTCTGCATGCGTGAGAGGGAGCGCTCCGAGCCCTGCGCGGGCCACGCGCGAGTCCCGCGCCGAGCGGAGCCTGCCGGTACCAGTGCCGGCGTCCAGTGCCCAGTGCCGTGCCGCAGCCGGCGCCGTCAGGCTGCGGAGCCGGAGAGCTGGAGGCCGATCACGCCGACGATCACCAGGGTGATCGAGACGATCTTCAGCGTCGATACGAGGTCCCCGAGGAAGATCATGCCGTAGAGGGCGGTGCCTGCCGCGCCGATGCCCGTCCAGACCGCGTAAGCGGGCCCCACGTCCAGCTTCTTCAGGGCGAGCGTCAGCAGCCCGAAGCTGCCGAGCGCGAAGACGCAGAAGGCGATCGTGGGCCAGAGGCGGGTGAAGCCGTGCGAGAGCTTGAGGCAGACCGCGAAACCTGTCTCCAAGAGTCCGGCGACCACCACCAGCAGCCACGCCATCTGTTTTGCCTCC
Source organism: Streptomyces sp. NPDC004647 (assembly GCF_040609575.1). Classification (NCBI taxonomy): domain Bacteria; kingdom Bacillati; phylum Actinomycetota; class Actinomycetes; order Kitasatosporales; family Streptomycetaceae; genus Streptomyces; species Streptomyces sp. NPDC004647. The sequence goes on from NZ_JBEXKU010000059.1 coordinate 4,946, forward strand.
CGCATCCCTGACCGCTTCGCCTGCCGTGGCCGGCCTCACGCGCTCGCCGACCAGGGACTACCCCCGGATACCCTGCGGAACTCCCGGGACGGGTGATCCACTTCGTCTACCTTCGTGCGATTATGCCCTTACCGCGCGCAACGGCCGCCAAACGTCGGGGGATCAGTCTCCTTCGCGTCGCTCCCGCGTCCGCAGCAGCCGCCGCAGCGAGTACAGCCTGGCCGGATCCGCGTGCCCGTCCGCGATCCACTCGTCCAGCGCGCATTCCTTCTCGTCATGGCTGCACGCGCGGGGGCACCCCTCCGTACCCGGTACGAGGTCGGGGAAGGCGTGGATGACCCGTGAGGGATCCACATGGTTCAGCCCGAAGGACCGCACCCCGGGAGTGTCGATGACCCAGCCCTCGCGGTCCGGCAGCGGCAGCGCCAGTGCCGATGTGGTGGTGTGACGGCCCCGGCCGGTCACCGCGTTGACCAGGCCGGTGGCCCGCTGGCGGTCCGGCACCAGCGCGTTGACGAGCGTCGTCTTTCCCACGCCCGAGTGCCCGACGAAGGCCGTGATGCGGCCCGCCAGCTGCTCCCGCACCACGTCGGCGGCCTCGCCGTTCGCCAACTCGTCCCGGCTGGTGACCACATACGGCACACCCAGCGGTTCATACGTCTTCAGCATCGGGCCCGCCGGGGCGAGATCGGACTTGGTGAGCACCAGCAGCGGCTCCAGGCCCGCGTCGTACGCGGCGACCAGACAGCGGTCGATCAGCCGGGGCCTGGGCTCCGGGTCGGCGAGCGCGGTGACGATGGCGAGCTGGTGGGCGTTGGCGACGACCACCCGCTCGTACGGATCGTCGTCGTCCGCCGTGCGTCGCAGCACGGAGGTGCGCTCATCGACCCGGACGATCCGGGACAGCGTGTCCTTGTCGCCTGACACGTCACCGACGATGCCGACCCGGTCGCCGACCACCACGCCCTTGCGGCCCAGCTCGCGGGCCTTCATCGCGGTGATCACACGGCCGTCGACCAGACAGGTCAACCGTCCCCGGTCGACGGTCAGGACGAAGCCGTCGGCCGCGTCCTCGTGCTTGGGGCGGATGTTCGTGCGCGGCCGGTTTCCCTTGCGGTTCGGGCGGACCCGGACATCGTCCTCGTCGGTGTGCTTGCCGTAGCGGCGCATCGCGGGACGCTCTCAGCCTCTCCGTACGGGGGCGGCCCCCGCCGGACTGCCGAGCATGCCCGCCCACAGGTCGGGGAAGTCGGGCAGCGTCTTGGCTGTGGTGCCGACGTTCTCCACCCGGACGCCCTCGACCGCGAGTCCGATGATCGCTGCCGCGGTGGCGAGCCGGTGGTCGTCGTAGGTGTGGAAGACCCCGCCGTGCAGCGGGCGCGGCCGGATGCGCAGCCCGTCCTCGGTCTCGGTGACGTCGCCGCCCAACTCGTTGATCTCCTTGGTGAGCGCGGCCAGCCGGTCGGTCTCGTGCAGCCGCAGATGCGCGACCCCGCGCAGTACGGACTCGGAGTCGGCCAGCGCGGCGACCGCCGCGATGCCCGGGGTCAGTTCGCCGACTTCGCTCAGATCCACGTCGATGCCGTGGATGCGCCCGCTGCCGGTGAAGGTCAGGCCCTCATCCGTGAGCTCACAGGAGCCGCCCATATCGGTGAAGATCTCGCGCAGCGCGTCACCGGGCTGGGTGGTGCGCCGGGGCCAGTCGGGGATGGTGACCCGGCCGCCGGTGACCAGCGCCGCGGCCAGGAACGGCTGCGCGTTCGACAGATCCGGTTCGACGACCAGGTCCCGGCCGAGCAGCGCGCTGGGCGAGACCCGCCAGACGTTCGGCTCGCCGCCCGACTCGGGGGTGTCCACGGCGGCGCCCGCGACCCGCAGCATGTCCACGGTCATCCGGATGTGGGGCAGGGAGGGCAGGGCGCGGCCCACGTGCCGTACCTCGACGCCCTGGTTGAACCGCGGGGCGGAGAGCAGCAGCGCGCTGACGAACTGCGAGGAGGAGGAGGCGTCGATCTCGACGGGTCCGCCGTCCAGGGCGCCGCCGCCGTGCACGGTCATCGGCAGGGCGCCGCGGCCGTCGTCGTCGATCCGGGCGCCCAGCGTGCGCAGGGCGTCGATCACCCCGTGCAGCGGGCGCTCGTACGCCCGCGGGTCGCCGTCGAAGCGGACCGGGCCGTCGGCCAGCGCGGCGACCGGGGGCAGGAAGCGCATCACCGTGCCGGCGTTGCCGACCTCGACCGCGGCGGGGCCGTGCAGTCCGGCCGGGATGATCCGCCAGGCCTCGCCGGTGTCGGGGCTGCTGCCCGCGCCCGAGGTGGCGCTGGACACCGTCTCCTCGATGCCGACGCCCATCGTGCGCAGCGCCTCCGCCATCAGCAGGGTGTCGCGGGAGCGCAGTGGACGGCGCAGCCAGCCGGGCTCCGAGGAGAGCGCGGCCAGGACGAGGCCGCGGTTGGTGACCGATTTCGATCCGGGCACGGTGACGGTCGCTTCGACGGGGCCGGACGCGAGCGGGGCGGGCCAGAGGGCAGTGTGCACGGGGTTACCGGTCATGGCACTCACTTTAGTGGCTCACGCCGAGCACCGATCTTGATCAAAAGTGGAGAAACCCAGCCGAAATATGGCGGTGGTAAAGGAGACATCGCGTCACAGACCGAGCAGCCAGCGACCGCCGCCGACCAGCGAGCTCAGCGCGACGGCGTGAAAGAGGAACAGCCATATCGCCGGTGGGACGTTGGTGAGCCGGGACAGCTGGTCGGCGTCGGAGTCCGGGGCGCCTCCGTGGCGGCGCTTGCGCTGCAGCTCGAACACCGGCCGTACGCCTCCGAGGAGCAGGAACCACACCACTCCGTATGCAAAGAGCGCTTGGACATCGGGCCCTGTCAGCCAGGAAACGAGGAAGAAGGTGGCGCCGGTGAGCAGGACGGTCAGCACGCCGTACGCGTTGCGGGTCATCACCAGCATCGCCGTGAGCAGCACGATCGCGCCCCACAGCAGCAAAGTGATGTGGCCCGCGGCCAGCAGCCAGGCGCCGCCGAGACCGATCAGCGAGGGCGCGGTGTAGCCGGCTGCCGCGGTCAGGATCATGCCGATACCGGTCGGCTTCCCCCGCGAGACGGTCAGCCCGGAGGTGTCCGAATGCAGCCGGATGCCGTCCAGCCGGCGCCCGCTGAGCAGGGCGACCAGGCCGTGGCCCCCCTCGTGCGCGATCGTCACGGCATTGCGGGTCAGCTGCCAGACGCGGTGCGGCAGTACAGCCGCCAGGGCGACGGCGGCGGTGGCGGCGACCAGCCACAGGGAGGGGTCCGGCTGGGTACCGGTGATGCGGTCCCACAGATCGCCGAGCGCTATGTCGTACATGGAGGGGCGGCTCCCTTGTGTGCAGGGGTACGGGCGTGTCGCCGGGTACGGACGTCGTGGCAGTCTGGCACCTATGTGCGGTCGATACTCAGCGAGCCGGAAGCCCGAGGATCTGGTCGGGCTGTTCGATGTGGCGAAATGGGAGCCCAAGGAGGCGCTGGCCGCGGACTGGAACGTCGCTCCGACCAAGGACGTCTACGCGGTGCTGGAACGCCAGGACCGGACGTCGGACAGCCCGGATCCCGTGCGCCAGCTGAGGACGCTGCGCTGGGGGCTCGTACCGTCCTGGGCGAAGTCCCCCGAGGTCGGCGTGAAGATGATCAATGCTCGGGCGGAGACGCTGCACGAGAGGTCCTCCTTCCGGCGGGCCTTCGCCGCCCGGCGCTGCCTGATGCCGGCGGACGGCTACTACGAGTGGGTCACCGGCTCCTCCGAGCGCCGTCTGGAGGAGCAGGGAAAGCGGAAGCGCGCTCGAAAGCAGCCGTACTTCGTGACGCCCGCGGACGGCTCGGTGATGGCGATGGCGGGGCTGTACGAGTTCTGGCGGGACGGCACGCTGCCCGATGAGCACCCGCGGGCGTGGTGGGTGACCTGCACGGTCGTCACGACCGAGGCCGAGACGACCCCGCTGCCCGGTGCGTCCGGGAACGCGGGCCCGCATTCGCTGGCCGAGATCCACCCCCGTATGCCACTCGTACTGCCGCCGGACCGCTGGGCGGCGTGGCTGGACCCGTCACGGACGGAACCGGACGATCTGCGCTCGCTGCTGGCTCCGCCTCCGGCGGGGATGATGCGGGCGTACCCGGTCTCGACCGAGGTCAGCAACGTACGGAACAACGGGCCGGAGCTGCTCACGGAACTCGAGGCTCCGGAGGAGAGCACGCTCTTCTGAACCGGATCCGTGCCTGCCTGGCGGTGCGCGGCGGTGGACGGCGCGCGGTGTTCCCGGGCGGGTGGGCGGAGAGCGGGGCGTGTGGCGGGAGGATGGTGGCGTGATCGAGACCGAGACCGTTCCCACACCCGCGGGCGACGCCCGCATCACCTGGTGCCGCGCGGCCAGGAAGGCGCACCTGCTGCTGGCCGTGAGCCACGGCGCGGGCGGCGGCATCGAAGCCCGGGACCTCCAGGCGCTGGCCGCCGAGCTGCCCGGCCGGGGCGTCACCGTGGCCCTCGTCGAGCAGCCCTGGAGGGTCGCGGGGAAGAAGGTCGCCCCGGCCCCGAAGGCACTCGACACCGCATGGACCGCCCTGTGGCCCGCCCTGGAGAAGCAGGGCCTGCCGATCGTCGCGGGCGGACGCAGCGCGGGGGCGCGCGTCGCCTGCCGTACGGCGCGCGGGCTCAGTGCGCACGCCGTGCTGGCGCTGTCCTTCCCGCTGCACCCGCCGGGGCGGCCCGAGAAGTCCCGGGCCGAGGAGCTGACCGGGGCCGGGGTGCCGACTCTGGTCGTCCAGGGCGGGCGCGACGCCTTCGGCCGCCCCGAGGAGTTCCCGCCCGGCACGGAGATCGTCGAGGTGCCGTACGGCGACCACGGCTTCGCTGTCCCGAGGAAGACCGGGCCCACGGAGGAGGAGACGCTCGCCGTCATCACCGGAGCGGTCGCCGGGTGGCTGGAAAGGATCGCTCGCTGAACCGCTGACCGGGTCCCGGCAGAGGTGAACCGCCGACCCGGGCGGCCGCCGCCCCGGGCTGTCGTCGGCCGTCGTCGGCCGTCGTCGGACGTGGGCCGGACCACGCCCCGCGCCGTCCCGGCAGGTGATTGCCTCCGACGGCCGGGAATGCGGCACTGGCGGCCGGTGTTGTGCCAGTCGTCCTTACGTACAGGAAACGCAGCAGGAGAGGGAGTCCGCCGCATGGGTTCGATCCAATGCCCGCCCCGTCCGCAGGCCGCCGACAGCGAGTGGTCGCACATGGTGGTGGGGCAGCGCACCCTCGCAGGAGCGGCGGGCGGAGTGGATCGTCGTCTATCCTCCGATTCGAGCGGATCCGCATTCGGATTCGCAACAGCGTTGGAGGAGGTGGGTCCGGTCACTGGGACCGAGTCAGGGACCGATGACGGCGGTCAGGCTGTGGACCCGCCGCTGACCTCCGGCACGGAGAACGCCACCTCCCCGAAGAGGAGCGAGGAGGCGGAGACCGCTGCCGAGCGCAACGCGCGCTTCGAGCGGGACGCCCTCGGTTTCCTCGACCAGATGTACTCCGCCGCGCTGCGCATGACCCGTAATCCGGCGGACGCCGAGGACCTCGTGCAGGAGACGTATGCCAAGGCGTACGGCTCCTTCCACCAGTTCCGCGAGGGCACCAACCTGAAGGCATGGCTGTACCGGATCCTCACGAACACCTTCATCAACTCCTACCGCAAGAAGCAGCGTGAACCTCAGCGCAGTGCGGCCGAGGAGATCGAGGACTGGCAGCTCGCCCGCGCCGAGTCGCATATGTCCACAGGACTGCGTTCGGCCGAGTCGCAGGCGCTCGACCACCTGCCCGACTCGGATGTGAAGGCGGCGCTGCAGTCGATCCCCGAGGAGTTCCGCATCGCGGTCTATCTCGCGGATGTCGAGGGGTTTGCCTACAAGGAGATCGCGGACATCATGGCTACGCCCATCGGCACGGTGATGTCGCGGCTGCACCGCGGTCGCCGGCAACTGCGCGGTCTGCTGGAGGACTACGCCCAGGAACGCGGGCTGGTCCCCGCCGGAGCGGCCGCAGCGTCGACCGAGTCGCACGATCGGAAAGGCTCGGGAACATGAGCTGCGGAGAGCCGCACGAGACGGACTGCTCAGAGGTACTCGACCACCTCTATGAGTTTCTCGACCGTGAGATGCCCGCTGGTGACTGCGTCAAGTTCGAGGTGCACTTCGACGAGTGCTCGCCCTGCCTGGAGAAGTACGGCCTCGAACAGGCCGTGAAGAAGCTCGTCAAGCGCTGCTGCGGCCATGACGACGTGCCGACCGACCTCCGGTCCAAGGTCATGGGCCGTATCGACCTCATCCGGGCCGGCGAGGCCGTGCCCGAGCAGACGGTGCTGGAGCAGGCGGTCGCCGACCAGCAGGCGGCTCAGGCCGACTCCGGGCCGGCCGAGGGCCAAGCCGGGTCAGGCAAGGCCGCCTCCGGTAAGGCCGCCTCCGGGAAGTCGCAGCCCGGACAGCCGGGTGCGCGCCAGGTCCCGGGCGTAGACGCTTCCACCGCGTCCGCCCGTGCCGCCGACTCGGCCTGACCGTCACCCGAAGGTGCGAATCCGGCCCCCCCGGACGGCCTAATACGCCGATGCGCCTGCCCACGGGCGGGCGCGGGCCTATTCTCCCCATCCTGACGCGTGCCGAGCCGAGCGCGCGGCGACCGCGGGAGGACGTGCATGCGAGCTGTGCCGCCGGGGGCGCGCGTGTACATCCTGTGCGCCGTGCTCGCCGCCGTGGTGTGCGCCGCGCCCGCCTTACGCGCCGGCGCCGGCACTCCCTGGGGCGCCGTTGTCCTTCTGGCCGTGCTCTACGCCCTGTCCGACCAGGTCACTCGCTGCCCCTTCCTGGGGCACCGGGCACCCGTCGGAATGGGTTCCTTCGTGCCGGTCCTGCTCGCCGGAGCGTTTCTGCTGCCCCCCGCCGCGGCCGCCCTTGTCGCCGTACCGGGGGCGTGCCTGGGGCGTGTCGAAAAACACCCCGTGTGGCTGCGCCGGGCCTGGCACGCCGCCCAGTTCTCGCTCGCGTCGTACGCCGCCGCGTACGCGTTCGGCGGCGTGGGCTCCGCCGAGGGCGCGCGGGGAGCGGTCTCCGCCGCGGACTTCCCGTACGTCCTTCTGCCCGCCACCGGCGCCGCCGTGGCCTTCTGCCTGGTCCTCGCCGCTCTGGACGGCGGCATAAGGGCCACGGCCGAGCGCTGCTCCCCCCGCACCGCCTGGCGCGGGCTGCTGCTGCGCTCGCTCGCCCCGCATCTCGTGCACGGGCTGGCCGGGCTGATGATGGCGGTGCTCTGGCGCAGCCCCTACGGGCCGGTCGCGGCGCTCCTCGTGCTGCTGCCGATGTACATCTCCTGCTGGGTCTTCGCGCAGTACCACCGCGAGCGCGCCGCCCACCAGGCCACCATCCGGGCCCTCGTCCAGGCCGTCGACATCAAGGACCGGTACACCCGCGGCCACAGTGAACGCGTCGGTCGCGCCTCCGTGATGATCGCCCGGGAACTGGGCATGGACGACGACCGCCTCGAAGTGCTGCGCTTCGCCGGCATCCTGCACGACGTCGGCAAGCTCGGCGTCCCCACCCGGCTGCTGCGCAAGGACGGTCCGCTCACTCCGGAGGAGCGGCGGATCATCGAACTCCACCCCGAGTACGGGCACGAGATGGTGCGGGGCATCGGCTTTCTGGGGGAGGCCCGGGCGGCGATCCTGCACCACCACGAGAGGCTCGACGGGCGTGGCTATCCGTACGGGCTCTCCGGCGGGGAGATCCCGGAGTTCGCGCGTGTTGTGGCGGTGGCCGATGCCTTCGACGCGATGACCTCGACGCGTTCGTACCGGCGGGCGCGGCCGGTGGCGACGGCGGTGCGGGAGCTCCGGCGGTGCGCGGGGGCGCAGTTCGACCCGCGCATGGTCCGCGCACTGGCCCGCGCGCTCGACCGGAACGGCTGGCACCCGGCGGTCACGGCGGACGCCCCGGACGGCCCCGGCCTCAGCGGAAACGTCCCGCCAACCGGCCGCACGGCCTCCGGCTCCGGGGCGAACACCCCGCCCGGCGGGCACACGGCAGAGGCCGGCCCCGCCCGTGTGCCGGACGCCGGACGGCCGAACGGTCCGGTCCCGGCGTTGCCGTGGGCGCCTTGGGGAGGCCGCCGATGACGGGCGGACCGGAGCCCGAAGGGGAACGGCCGGCGGGGGATCGGCCGACGGGGGAGCGCGGGGCGGGGGAGAGTCCGTTCCGTGAGCAGCAACGGGGCGGTGGGGACCGGGGCACCGCTCCCGTGGAATCCGGCGGTCCGCCCGCCGCGGAGGCGGAACCGGGGTCAAGTGTGCGACCCGTCAGAGACGTTCACCCGGACGACCCGTCGCCGCATCCGGCATCCGGAGCCATGCACCGGTCAGGAACCATGAACAAAGCCACGCCCGGAGCCGCCCTCTGGGGCCTGCCCGGGGACCCGCCCTCGGACCCGTTCGAGACCGCACCGCAGCCGCACCGCCGGCCCCCGGCGCGCTTCCGCCGTCCCGCCGGCTCCGCGCGCTCCCCGCGTACGCGCCCCCGTACGCCGTGGGCCGTGCTCGGCGTACGGGTCGCCAGTGGAGCGCTCGGCGGCGCGGGGTTCGGATGGACCCTGTGGCACGGGATACAGCGGCCGGGGGCGGCTCTCGCCTTCGGACTGCTCATCGCCGTGGGCGAGCTGGTCCGCCGGGGGCCCGGCGGCCGTGAGGCCGCCCCCCTCGCCGCCGCCGGGGCCCTCGCCTACGCGCTGCTCGGCGAGATCGCCGGGGAGCCCGTCAGCCACGGCGTACTCCAGGTCGTGACCGTCGTCGGCGCTGCCGCCCTCGCCGGCACCGCTCCGCACGTCGCCTTCGGCCGCACCCCGGTCCTCGACCACCTCGCCCGCCGCGTCCTGACCGCGGGTTTCACCGCCACCTGTTTCCAACCTCTGTACGGCTCGGACGCGTTGCCCGAGTGGACCGGTCAAGGCCCGTACCGCGCCCTGCTCCTGCTTCTTCTGCTCGTCCTCACCGCACTCTGCGACGCGGTGCTGGGCGCCGCTCTCGCCCGCGCCCGTACCGGCTGGCCGTACGGACCGCTGCTCCGTGACGAACTGCGGGCGCTGATCGGCATCGGCTCGGCGATCTGCGCGACGGGCGTGGTCATCGCCCTCGCCGTGGCCGTCGCGGGGCTCTGGGCGCTGCCGGTGTTCTGCGTGCCGCTGCTGCTCACGCAGTTCTCCTTCCGCCGCTACGCCGCCGTAAGGACCACCTACCGGCAGACCATCGCCTCCCTCGCCCGCGCCACCGAGATCGCCGGTTACACCCCGGCGGGCCATGCCCGCCGGGTCGCCGGCCTCAGCTGTGCCGTGGGACGCGAGCTGGGTCTGTCCGAGGCCGATATGACCGTGCTGGAGTACGCGGCGCTGATGCACGACATCGGCCAGCTCTCCCTCCTCGACCCGGTTCCCTCGGGCGCCACCGAGCCGCTGCCGCACGAGGAACAGCGCCGTATCGCGCTGCTCGGCGGCGCGGTCGTACGGCAGACCGGGGTGCCCGCCGAGGTCGCCGTCGTCGTCGAGCGGCAGGCCGACCCGTACCGCGAGCAGCCGCTCACCGCTCGTATCGTCCGCACGGTCAACGCCTACGACGACCTGGCGGGCGGCGGTGGGCGGCTCGGCGGCCCGCTGACGGCGCTGGAGCGGCTACGGCTGGCCACCGCGCGGGACTACGAGCCGCGGGTCGTGGAGGCCCTCGCGCGCGTGCTCGCGCGTGGCGGCGGCCCGCCGTCCTGAACACCGGTCCGCCGCGGTACCCGGCCTGCTGCGTCCCCGGTCCGCCGCGGCCCCTGGCCTGCTCGGCGGAAGCCCACCGGCAGACGCGGTGACAGCCTTCAGCGGAGGCGTGGAACCCACGGGTAATGAGCGCGTGCCGAGATGGGCATGGTTGGATGCGAAGGGAGGGGTTCGGGCGTCGCCAAGCGGCAAGGAGCAGTGGTGGACGTCGGTATCCAGGCTGAGAGGGTGGCCAATGTGTGGCAGGTTGTCCTCAAGGAGGGCGACGCCGTACAGGTGGACGACACCGTGTTCGCCCGGGGTCGAGGAAGACGGAGATCCCGGTGCCCAGCGGGCGCCGGGGACGGTCACCGGTATCCGAGGTGACCGAGGGGGACGTCATGCAGCAGAGGGACGTTCCGGCCGTCCTCGGCCGGCCCACACGGCACAGGACATGGAGCTAACCGGCAGGCGGGAATCGTGAAGATCTTCGGCAAGGTACGGCATCGGCCCTCCGCCTCGTGGCGACAGGCGACCGACCGCGCTTTCACGCTGATCGGCGACGGTCGGTACGAGGACGCGGGCGCGCTGCTCACCCGGGCCGCCGACCTGGAGCCCTGGCTCTCCGAGTCATGGTTCAACCTCGCCCTGCTGCACAAGTTCCGGCACGACTGGGAACAGGCGCGCGCCGCCGGACTGCGCGCCGTCGCGCTCCTCGACCGCGAGTCCGGCGCCCCGGACTGGTGGAACGTGGGCATTGCCGCGACCGCCCTGCAGGACTGGCCGCTGGCGCGCCGCGCCTGGCAGGCCTACGGGCTGCGGGTGCCCGGCGAGGGTGCCCCGTCGGCCGAGCCGGTCGGCATGGAGCTGGGCAGCGCGGCTGTACGGCTGTCGCCCGAGGGCGAGGCGGAGGTCGTCTGGGGCCGCAGACTCGACCCGGCCCGTATCGAGGTGCTGAGCATCCCGCTGCCGTCCTCCGGACGGCGCTGGGGCGAGGTCGTGCTGCACGACGGCGTACCGCACGGTGAGCGGATCACGGCTGCCGGTCCCTCGTACCCGGTCTTCGACGAGATCGAGCTGTGGGCGCCGTCCCCGGTGCCGACCTGGGTGGTGCTGCTGGAGGCCGCTTCGGAGACCGACCGGGACGCGCTGGAGCGGCTCGCGGCCGACGCGGGCTTCGCCGCGGAGGACTGGTCGTCCTCGGTGCGGCTGCTGTGCCGTACCTGCTCGGAGAGCCGGATGCCCGTCGACGAGGGCGACGGCGAGCAGCACCTCGACCCGCACGACCACAGCGAGCCCGGGCACCCCGGCCCGCTGGGGCACCGCACGTCGGGCGATCTGTGGGTACCGGAGCGGGAGTGCGGGATCGCGGCGCCCTCCGGGCTGGTCCGTGGTCTGCTGGACGGTTGGGTCGCCGACAGCCCCGGCACGCGCGCGTGGCGGGACCTGGAAGAAGTCTGCTGACGCACCAGGGGTTCCGGGCGGGCCGTACTCTGTACGGAGCCCGGTCACGGGCTCAGGGGCGGTCCCACAGGGTTTGAGGAAGGCGTACAGCGGCATGGCGCAGCAGGACAGCGGGCAGCAGGTGGCGGGCGAGGTGGACGAGGCGGAGACCTCGGGATTCCTGGACGACACGGTGGATGCCGAGGCCCGCGAGCAGGCCCACCGCGAGCGCGGGACAGCCCGCCCGATCACTGTTGTCGGCAACCCGGTGCTGCACCGGGGCTGCCAGGACGTGACCGCATTCGACGACAAGCTTGCCCAGCTCATCGACGACATGTTCGCCAGCCAGCGGGCGGCGGAGGGCGTGGGCCTCGCCGCGAACCAGATCGGCGTCGACCTGCGGGTATTCGTCTACGACTGCCCCGACGACGAGGGCGTTCGGCATGTGGGCGCGATCTGCAACCCGGTGATCGAGGAGCTGCCCGCCGACCGCCGGGAGCTGGACGAGTCCAACGAGGGCTGTCTGTCGGTCCCCACCGCGTACGCTCCGCTGGCCCGGCCCGACTACGCGATCTGCCGCGGCCAGGACCTCCGAGGGAATCCGGTCGCCGTCGAGGGGAGGGGCTACTTCGCGCGCTGCCTCCAGCACGAGACCGACCACCTCAACGGCTATCTCTACATCGACCGGCTGTCCAAGCGGGACCGCAAGGACGCCCTGCGGCAGATGGCCGAGGGCACCCCGCGCTACGAGACCGTCCCCAACGACTGAGCCCAACGACCGAGCCGGGGGCTGAGCGGGAGAGCCGAGCCGGAGAACTGAGCCCGAGAGCTGAGCCAGGGCCGAGCCGAGAGCTGGGCCCTGGCCGAGCCGGGGGACCGAGCCGGAGTCCTGGCTCAGTTCCCCATCAGCTCCCCAGCGTCGAGGTGGCGTACGCGGTCCAGATACGGACCGGGAAAACGTTCCCGCGCTCGGAGTCCGGTCCGCCCACGCCCTGCATGGGGAGCAGCTGCGGTGTGCCGGGCTTCGACCGGAACATCGTTACGGCGGTGGTCATTTCACCGGTGTGGCCCACGAACCACGCGGATTTCATCCTGTCGTTGGGCCCCGTCCTGCCCGCGGTGACGTAGCCGAGTTTCCGGGCGGTCTCCGGATCGATGCTGTCCCATGCGACGGCGCTCAGCGCGCCCGAGACCTCTTCGGCCACCGCGGGGGCCATGACGCGCGCCGCCGGAGGCCTGACGAAGCCGCCTATCCGTCGGCCGTCCCGGAAGACCTTGGTCACCGAATAGGGATCGGTCCGGGTGCCGCCGTTGACGAAGGTGCTGTAGGCGCCCGCCATCCGGATCGTGCTGGGCGTCGAGGTGCCGAGGGCGAAGGTCGGCTCCAGCGGCGCCATGCTCTCCCTGCGCAGCCCGGACGCGACAGCCGTCTCCCGCACCCTGTCCAGGCCGACTTTTTCGGCCGCGGTGACGAATGGCACATGGGCCGAGGTCACCAGGGGCTTGAACAGGTCGAGCTCCGGCCTCTGCACGGCCCTGGGGCCGACGACGTCGTACGGCGCGGCACCGTTGTCGTACAGGGCACCACTGTTGTTGAGGACGGCGGCCATCACGAAGGGTTTGAAGGCGGATCCCACCGGTACGCCGGAGGTGTCCGCGTTGTTGCTGAAGTGCTCGGTGGCATCGGCCCCGCCGTAGACCGCGACGATGGCTCCGTCCGTGTACCGCACCGAGGCGCCGCCCACCTCCACATGGGTGTCGGACCGGCGCTTCTTCGGGTCGATGCTGCGTTCCCGCTCGCGCTTCACGGCCCGCTCCAGCTCCCGCACCTTGTCCTTTTCGAATGTGGTGTGGATGCGGTAGCCACCGCGGGCGAGGTCCTTGTCGGTCAGCTCCGTGCGCTGCTTGATGTACTTGTTCGCGACATCGATGAGATAGCCGGTCTGGCCGGCCTGGCTCGTCGGCTTGGAGAGCTTTCGCGGCTCCGGGAAGTCGCGGTATCGGGCCCGTTCCGCTTTGCTCATCAGACCTGTTGCGACCTGCCGGTCCAATATCCACTTCCAGCGTGCCTCGGCATGCTCGTGATTGCTTTCGCCGAGCCCCGGGTCGTACTCCTCGGCTCCCTTCAGCAGGGCGGCCAACAGCGCGCCCTGGCTGGGGTTCAGGTTCTTGACGGACGTGCCGTAGTACGCGCGGGCGGCAGCCTCGATGCCGTAGGAACTGCGCCCGAACCAGCTGGTGTTGAGGTATCCCTGAAGGATTTCCCGTTTGGACTTGCTGTTGTCCAGCTTCAGCGAAATACAGAATTCCTTGAGCTTCCGCTTGAGGGTCTGTTCCTGCGAGAGATAGGTGTTCTTCACATATTGCTGAGTGATGGTGGACCCGCCCTGGATCTCCTCACCGCTGAGCATGTTGACGACCGCGCGGGCGGCGCCCTTGAACGAGACGCCGGAGTCGCTGTAGAAGCCTGTGTTCTCCGCCGCTATCACGGCGTGTTCGACGGAGTCGGGCACCTGCTGGAGGGTGACGTTCTGCCGGTTGACGGCCCCCACGCTCACCATCTGGCTGCCGTCCGCCCAGTAGTAGACGGTGCCTTCCCGGCTCGCCGCGGCATTCTCGTCGGGAATGTCGACACTCGCGTACACCACGGCGAACAGTCCGGCCGCCCCCGCGGCGGAGAGCAGCAAGGCGCTCAGCCACTGCCGCCACGACGGCGTCCAGCGCCGCCACCCGCGCCGGCCGTGGCGCGGGTAGTCGACGAAGCGCTTGCGGCCGGCGGCGCGGGTGCGCCTACGGCCGTGCGGCAGGGACGTACTGCGGCGCAGCAGGGGCTCAAGGCGGCGTAACTTCATGTTCCGCATCTTTCCCTCGACGAAGAGGACTTCGCCGAGGGAGATGGGAAACCGGAGGTTCCGGTTGCTTCCTGCCCGAATGGTCCGGTTCAGGGTCGGGGGCCTGCCGTACCCGCGGGATCAGAAGTCGTCGTCGAAGGCGACTGATCCCTCGACCGCCACCTGGTAGGCGGAGACGCGGCGCTCGAAGAAGTTGGTCAGCTCCTGGACGCCCTGCAGTTCCATGAAGGAGAACGGGTTCTCCGAGCCGTACCGCTCCGGCAGGCCGAGACGGCGCAGCCGCTGGTCGGCGACGCACTCCAGATACGCCCGCATGGAGTCGGTGTTCATGCCCGGCAGTCCCTCGCCGCACAGGTCGCGGGCGAACTGCAGCTCGGCCTCGACGGCCTCCTCCAGCATCGCCGTGACCTGCTTGCCCATCTCCTCGTCGAAGAGATCCGGCTCCTCCTCGCGGACGGTGTCCACCACCGAGAAGGCGAATTCCATATGCATGGACTCATCGCGGAACACCCAGTTCGTGCCCGTCGCCAGGCCGTGCAGCAGCCCCCGCGAGCGGAACCAGTAGACGTACGCGAAGGCGCCGTAGAAGAACAGGCCCTCGATACAGGCCGCGAAGCAGATCAGGTTGAGCAGGAAGCGTCGCCGGTCCTCCCTCGACTCCAGCCGGTCGATCTTCTCGACCGAGTCCATCCACCGGAAGCAGAACTGGGCCTTCTCGCGGATGGAGGGGATGTTCTCGACCGCGTCGAACGCGGCGACGCGGTCGTCCGGGTCGGGGAGATACGTGTCCAGCAGCGTCAAGTAGAACTGGACGTGGACGGCTTCCTCGAAGAGCTGGCGGGAGAGGTAGAGCCGCGCCTCGGGGGAGTTGATGTGCTTGTAGAGGGTGAGCACCAGGTTGTTGGAGACGATCGAGTCACCGGTCGCGAAGAAGGCGACCAGACGGCCGATCATGTGCTGCTCGCCGGGGGAGAGCTTGGCGAGGTCGGCCACGTCCGAGTGGAGGTCGACCTCCTCCACGGTCCAGGTGTTCTTGATCGCGTCGCGGTAGCGCTCGTAGAAGTCCGGGTAGCGCATCGGACGCAGGGTCAGTTCGAAGCCCGGGTCGAGAAGGTTCTTGTTCCGGGCGGCGGAGGACATCCCGGCGGAGGACATCGTGGCGGAAGACATTACTGGCAGGCCTCGCAGGACTCGGGGTTCTCCAGGGAGCAGGCCACGGCGTCGTCCGCTTCGGTGGTCTGCTGGAGGGGGATGGGGGCGGTGGTCGCCGATGAGCCGCTCGCCGCGCGGGCGATCCTGGTCGCCGGCCGCGAGCGCAGGTAGTAGGTCGTCTTCAGCCCCTTCTTCCAGGCGTAGGCGTACATCGAGCTGAGCTTGCCGATGGTCGGCGAGGCCATGAAGAGGTTCAGCGACTGGCTCTGGTCGAGGTACGGCGTACGGTCCGCGGCCATGTCGATCAGCGCCCGCTGCGGGAGTTCCCACGCCGTGCGGTACAGCTTCCGTACGTCCTCGGGAATCCAGCCGAAGTCCTCCACGGAGCCGTTCGATTCACGCAGCGCCTCCCGGGTCCTGGCGTCCCACACGCCGAGCCGCTTCAGCTCCTGCACCAGGTAGGAGTTCACCTGGAGGAACTCACCCGAGAGCGTCTCGCGCTTGAAGAGGTTGGAGACCTGCGGCTCGATGCACTCGTACACACCCGCGATCGAGGCGATGGTGGCCGTCGGCGCGATCGCGAGCAGCAGCGAGTTGCGCATGCCGGTGGAGGCGATACGGGCGCGCAGCGCCTCCCAGCGCTCCGCCAGGACGGGCTCCGCGACGGCGTCCGGGAAGTGGTCCGGGTGCAGAACTCCGCGCGAGGCACGGGTGGAGGACCAGGCCGGGTGCGGCCCGTGCCGCTCGGCCAGGTCGCAGGAGGCCTCGTACGCCGCCAGCATGATGCGCTCGGCGATCCGCGTGGAGAGCAGGGTCGCCTCGGGGGAGTCGAAGGGCAGCTTCAGCTGGAAGAAGACGTCCTGGAGGCCCATGACGCCGAGGCCGACGGGCCGCCACCGCCCGTTCGACGCCGATGCCTGAGGCGTCGGGTAGAAGTTGACGTCCACGACACGGTCGAGGAAGGTCACGGCGGTACGGACGGTGGCGTCCAGCCGCTCCCAGTCCATCTCGCCGTCGGGGCCGAGGTGCGCGCCGAGGTTGACCGAGCCCAGGTTGCAGACGGCCGTCTCGCCGTCGTCCGTCACCTCCAGGATCTCGGTGCAGAGATTGGAGGAGTGGATGACCTTGCCGGGTTCGGCCGTCTGGTTGGCGGTCCGGTTGGCGGCGTCCTTGAAGGTCATCCAGCCGTTGCCGGTCTGCGCGAGGGTGCGCATCATCCGGGCGTAGAGCTGGCGGGCCGGGACCCGCTTGTGCGCCAGGCCCGCGGCCTCCGCCTCGCGGTACGCGCTGTCGAACTCCTCGCCCCACAGGTCGACGAGGTCGGGCACGTCCACCGGGGAGAACAGCGACCACTCGGCGTCGGCCTCCACGCGGCGCATGAACTCGTCCGGGATCCAGTGCGCGAGATTGAGGTTGTGGGTGCGGCGCGCGTCCTCACCGGTGTTGTCGCGCAGCTCCAGGAACTCCTCCAGGTCCGCGTGCCAGGTCTCCAGGTAGACACAGGCCGCGCCCTTGCGCCGGCCGCCCTGGTTGACCGCGGCGACCGAGGCGTCGAGGGTGCGCAGGAACGGCACGATCCCGTTGGAGTGCCCGTTCGTGCCGCGGATGAGGGAGCCGCGGGACCGCACGCGGCTGTACGGCAGACCGATGCCGCCCGCGTGCTTCGACAGCCGCGCGACCTGGTGGTAGCGGTCGTAGATCGAGTCCAGCTCGTCGAGCGGCGAGTCCAGCAGATAGCAGGAGGACATCTGCGGGTGCCGGGTGCCGGAGTTGAAGAGCGTGGGGGAGCTGGGGAGGTATTCCAGCCGGCTCATCAGCCGGTAGAGCGCGGTGACCTCGCCGACCGCACGGTCCGGGCCCGCCGCCGGATCGAGCGAGGTCTCGGCGAGTCCGCAGGCCACTCGCAGCATGAAGTGCTGCGGGGTCTCGATGACCTGACGGGTGATGGGGTGGCGCAGCAGGTACCGGCTGTAGAGGGTGCGCAGGCCGAAGTAGCCGAAGCGGTCGTCGGCGCCGTCGGCGATGGCGACCTCGACCAGCGTGTCGAGCCGGGCGGCGTGCAGCCGTACGAACTCCGCGGTGCCGTCGGCGATCAGACCTTCGCGGTGGCCGACCTCGACCGAGGCGGTGAAGCAGTCCGCGCCCTGACCGGCCGCCTCGTCGGCGATGGCGCGGGTGAGCAGCCGCGCCGCGAGCCGGGAGTACTCGGGGTCCTCCGAGATCAGACCGGCGGCGGCCTCGGTCGCCAGTTCCCGCAACTCGGCCTCGTCGGAACCCGCGTGGCGGCCGCGGAGCGCGGCTGCGGCGACCCTGCCCGCGTCGGTCGCGGGCAGATCGGCGGTGAGGTCGGTCAGGGTACGCAGCAGCGCGGTGCCGGGGCCGTCGGTGACGGTGCTGTCCACGACCGCGGCGGAATCCGTGGCGGATTCGGGTGACACAGGCTCCGTGTCTGCCGCAAGCGGTGCGGGCGCGATGGTCACGTGGTGCTCTCCCTCGCTCGGCTGGGGCCGCGAGGGGTGCTCGACGGGCGCATGCGGGCGTACCGCACCCAGGGCAGGGCAAGCACACCGCGCAGCGTCCACCGGCCCAACCCGCGAGGCCCGGACGATTGGTCGCCCGGCTCGGTCGAGCAGGGCAGGCTGCCGGCAGGTCATCGGACTAGGAAGCACGCGAACATGCGCACTTCATACCGTTGCGGGACAGTTCCGGATTCGCACCGGATTCCCCTGCGTGGACAGCGAGCACGAGCATACATCTTGTGTTGCCGACCGCGTGCAACACCACATGTAGTGTCGTGACTTCGGGGGTGCGGTTTGCAGGGGAACACTTGTGGTACAGGTGGCAGGCCGCCGCAGCACGGGGAAGCGGGCGCCTTGCACGGTCAGGATTTCCTTTCGGGATGTCTGCGCGGGCCGGTCGGCCGGTGCTTCACGGCCTTGACTGCCGTACGCGTGCCCGAACGATGCCGGCGCCCGGCCCCCGTGCGGGCGGGTGCGCACGGGGAGCGGAACGGACAGCGGGCCGCCGCCCCGGTCCTGGGGCGGCGGCCCGCTTCCATCCGTACCGCGTGCGGCGTATCGCGTGCCGCTCAGCAGCAGCGGAAGCCGTCGCGCGGATCGGCCTCCCGCGCATCGGTGCGCTGCCGCTCGAAGTCCCGCCGGGTCAGCACCTTTGCCTCCGGGTCGCAGGTCCGCGCATGGGCGACGTACCGGTCGTACGCAGCCTCGCCCGACGCCTCGCGCCAGAACCAGCGGATCCGCGAGACGGCCCTCCGTACGGTCCGGGCGCGCCCGGCCCTTACGGTCCCGGCACTCACACCGGCCCCCCGGAGACGGGAGCGGAGTCGGAGTCCGGGGTGTCGTCCTTCCGGATCCCGCCCTCGCTGCCGACCCCGGCCGCGACCAGTTCGGCCTTCTCCTCCTGCGTGGGGATGAGCCCGGCCGGGGCGACCAGCTTCGACTCGACGTAAGGCGTCTCCTTGAGCTGTGTGGCCTCCGGGTTGCGGACCGCCTTGATGCACACCCGCGTGGCGTCCGCGATCACCACGACGATCAGGATCGCGAACAGCGCCGCCAGGACGCCGTCGACCGTGGTGTTGGTGACCACGGTGTGCATCTCGTCCATGTTCTTCGCGGGCGGCAGCACCTTCCCGGCATCGATCCCGGCCTGGGCCGCGTCACGCTGAGCGAAGAAGCCCACCCGCGGGTCTTCGGAGAAGACCTTCTGCCAGCTCGCGGTGAGCGTGACGGCCGCGTCCCAGGCCAGCGGAACCGCCGTCACCCAGGCCCACTTGAGCCGCCCGGACTTGACGAGCAGGGTGGTGCACACCGCGAGCGCGACCGCGGCCAGCAGCTGGTTCGCGATACCGAACAGCGGGAACAGCTGGTTGATGCCGCCCAGTGGGTCGTGCACGCCGACCCACAGGAAATAGCCCCACGCGCCGACCACGACCGCGCTGGCGGACCACAGGCCCGGCTTCCAACTGACGTCGCGGAACGGCTTGTAGACGTTGCCCAGCATGTCCTGGAGCATGAACCGGCCGACCCGGGTGCCCGCGTCCAGCGTGGTGAGGATGAACAGGGCCTCGAACATGATGGCGAAGTGGTACCAGAAGGCCTTCATCCCGGCACCGCCGACGACCGCGGAGAAGATATCCGACATGCCGATCGCGAAGGTCGGCGCGCCGCCGGTCCGCGACAGCAGCGACTGCTCCTCGACGTCCTTGGCCGCCTGTGCCAATTGGTCGGGGCTGATGGTGTAGCCGAGGTTCGCCACCGCTTCGGAGGCGGACTGGACGCTGTCACCGATGACACCTGCGGGCGAGTTCATCGCGAAGAACAGACCGGGCTCGATGATGCACGCGGCGATCAGCGCCATGATGGCGACGAAGGACTCCATCAGCATCGAGCCGTAGCCGATCATCCGGACCTGCGTCTCCTTCTGGATCATCTTCGGGGTGGTTCCCGAGGAGACCAGGGCATGGAAGCCGGACAGCGCGCCGCAGGCGATGGTGATGAAGACGAACGGGAAGAGCGAGCCCGCGAAGATCGGACCGTCCCCGCGGGAGGCGAAGTCGGTGAGCGCGGGCATCTTCAGGGACGGCAGGGCGATGACCACGCCGAGCGCCAGCAGGCAGATCGTGCCGATCTTCATAAAGGTCGACAGATAGTCGCGGGGCGCCAGGAGCATCCACACCGGCAGTACGGAGGCGACAAAGCCGTAGGCCACCAGCCAGATGACCAGTGTGCCGGGCTCCAGGGTGAAAGTGTCAGCGAGCGAGGACTCGGCGATCCAGCTGCCGGCGACGATCGCGAGGAGCAGCAGCGCCACCCCGATGACAGAGACCTCGGTGACCCTGCCGGGACGGAGAATCCGC
Organism: Streptomyces sp. NPDC004647; assembly: GCF_040609575.1. Taxonomy (NCBI): domain Bacteria; kingdom Bacillati; phylum Actinomycetota; class Actinomycetes; order Kitasatosporales; family Streptomycetaceae; genus Streptomyces; species Streptomyces sp. NPDC004647. The sequence continues at coordinate 25,064 of NZ_JBEXKU010000059.1, forward strand.
AGGTAGAAGCCCATGAACAGGGCGATCGGGATGGTCATCGCGATGGAGAAGGTGCCCCAGGGGGATTCGGCGAGCGCGTTGAGCACCACCAGCGCCAGCACCGCCAGCAGGATGATCATGATCGCGAACACGGCTACGAGCGCCGCCGCCCCGCCGAACGGGCCGATCTCGTCCCTGGCCATCTGGCCCAGCGACTTGCCGTCGCGGCGCATGGAGAAGAACAGCGTCACCATGTCCTGCACCGCACCCGCGAAGATCACACCGACGATGATCCAGATGGTGCCCGGCAGATAGCCCATCTGTGCGGCGAGCACCGGGCCCACCAGTGGCCCGGCCCCCGCAACCGCGGCGAAGTGGTGCCCGAGGAGCACCCGGCGGTCGGTGGGGTGGAAGTCGACACCGTTGTTGAGCCGTTCGGCCGGTGTGGCGCGCGTCCTGTCGACCTTCAGCACGCGTTTGGCGATGAAGCGCGAGTAGAAGCGGTAGGCGATGGCGTACGAGCCGAGGGCGGCGGCTACCATCCAGACGGCCGACACCTCCTCGCCGCGCGAGAGCGCCAGCACGGACCAGCCGGCCGCACCGATCATGGCGACGAGAGCCCAAATGGCAACCGACACAGGGTTGACGCTGCGCTTCGGGGCGTTGGGTGGTGCTGGCTCTGGCATGACAACGGCTCCGTCCCTGACGATGATCTCCTGCGCAATGCGCCTGGAAATCTAAGTCAGCGTCCCGGCACGCGTCACTACCCGTCCGCATACCGGTACGGACACGGTTGGGAAACCAGCAGGTCAGCGGGGGTCCGCGCCGGTGTCAGTCCGCAGGCCGCCGGAGCCGGGCCACGCTGTGCCGTCCCGGGGGATACCCCCCGGGCCCCCAACTGGGTCGGGGGTGGCCCGCCTTCTCAGTCCGCCGGCCGCTGCAGCCGTGCTACGAACTTGTACCGGTCGCCGCGGTAGACGGACCGCACCCACTCCACCGGCTCGCCCTGCGCGTCGTGCGAGTGCCGCGAGAGCATCAGCATCGGCAGCCCTACGTCGGTGCCGAGCAGCCCCGCCTCGCGCGGTGTGGCCAGTGAGGTCTCGATGGTCTCCTCGGCTTCTGCGAGGCGCACGTCGTAAACCTCCGCCAGGGCCGTATAGAGAGAGGTGTACTTGACGAGGCTGCGGCGCAGCGCGGGGAAGCGCTTCGCCGACAGGTGCGTCGTCTCGATCGCCATCGGCTCACCGCTCGCCAGCCGCAGCCGCTCGATGCGCAGCACGCGCCCGCCGGTCGCGATGCCCAGCAGGTCCGCCAGCCGGTGATCGGCCGTCACATAGCCGATGTCCAGCAGCTGCGAGGTCGGCTCCAGGCCCTGTGCCCTCATGTCCTCGGTGTACGAGGTGAGTTGCAGCGCCTGGGAGACCTTGGGCTTGGCCACGAAGGTGCCCTTGCCCTGGATCCGCTCCAGCCGGCCCTCGACGACGAGTTCTTGGAGCGCCTGGCGCACCGTGGTACGGGAGGTGTCGAACTCGGCCGCGAGGGTGCGCTCCGGAGGGACCGGAGTCCCGGGCGGGAGCGTCTCGGTCATCTCCAGCAAGTGCCGCTTCAGCCGGTAGTACTTCGGGACGCGAGCGGTGCGTGTCGCGCCGCCCGCCCCGCTGGGTCCGCCGTTCCCGGCGCCCCCGTCCGTCTCCATGGCCAGCCTTCCCGACTCATGTCCTGCTGCCGTCACCGGCTCCTCCGTACGTAGCGGCTCACATGGTGGCACGGTCCGGCCTCGTCAGGGCATGGCTCCCGCCCAGGTGTCGGTCCGGTAACGGACACGACAGCGACTCTTATACACCCTTGACACCCCAAAAGGTCTAGGCCAAGCTGCGGGCACTGGTCTAAACCATTAAAGACCATGTCCCAGACCCACGGACGGTGCGCGCCCGTAACGAGTCGATTGCGGCTGAGCGGACTCCGGGCGGTGGGGGGGTTCTCAGGCATCCCTTGAGGAGGGTGGCGTGAAGCGCAAGCTCATCGCGGCGGTAGGCGTCGTGGCCATGGTGGCGGGCGTCGCGGCGTGCGGTTCCGACGGCGGCGGCAACGCGAACAAGGACCCGAAGGAGCGCACCGGGGACCTGAAGGTCTGGCTGATGGTGGATGCGCAGACGGCCTGGCCCGAGCTGGTCGAGGACGTCAACGCCGAGTTCCGGAAGAAGTACCCCAAGGTCAAGGTGAAGGTCGACTTCCAGCAGTGGCCCAACAAGGTGCAGAAGCTGGACGCCGCGCTCACCGGCAAGGGCGCCCCGGATGTGGTGGAACTCGGCAACACCGAGACCATGCAGTACATCCTGGGCGGCGCGCTCGCCGAGATCGACGCCGAGCAGTACGAAAACTCCGACACCTGGATCAAGGGTCTGAAGGACACCTGCACCAGTGACGGCAAGCTCTACTGCGTCCCCTACTACGCCGGTGCGCGGGTCGGGATCTACAACGAGGACATGTTCAAGGGCGCCGGCGTGCAGGCGGCGCCGGAGACCGAGGACGCGCTGACCGCGGCTCTCGACAGGATCGAGAAGAAGTACGGCTCGGAGAAGGCCTTCTCCTCCCTCTACATGCCGGGCCGTTACTGGTACGCGGCGATGTCGTACGTGAAGGCGTACGGCGGCTCCATCGCCACCGAGGACGGCGGCAAGTGGAGGGCGAGCCTCTCCTCGCCGGAGTCGATCAAGGGCATCGAGCACTGGGCGGAGCTGGTCGAGAAGTACTACGGCGGCGACAAGACCAAGGACGAGGCCGATCAGTCCGCGGTCATGTCCCAGAAGAAGTCCGCGGTCATGTACGGCAACGGCTGGGAGGCCGGGGTCGTCTTCGACAAGAAGGCGGGCGACCCGAAGCTCGAGGGCAAGATCAAGAATTTCGCCTTCCCCGGCCCCGGGGGCAAGACCCTGCCGTCCTTCATCGGCGGCTCGGACCTCGCGATCACTCAGCGCTCCGAGAACCAGGATCTGGCCGCCGCCTGGATCAAGGAGTTCACCAGTGAGAAGTCCCAGAGCGTACTGGTCGGCAAGAACACCCTGCCGAACAACACCAAGCAGCTCGAGCCGCTGAAGAACAAGCCGGAGACCGCCGCCTCCGCGAACGCGGTCGAAGGCGCCTGGTTCACCCCGATCGCCCCGGGCTGGGCCTCCATCGAGAAGAAGCAGATCCTCCAGAAGATGCTGGTGGACATCGTGACCGGCAAGAAGTCCGTGAAGGAGGCCGCCAAGGCCGCGGACACCGAGATCGACTCGATCATCAACACCGGCTGACCCGCCGTCGGCTCCCGGACACAACCGTCACATCCGGGAGGGGCCGGCGCCGCCGGTCCCTCCCGCCCCGCCGACCGCGGGGAACCGAGGGGATCAGCTCATGAGCGCCGCTGGCACACGCGCGGCAGGGCCGGGCACGCCACCCACCGCGTCGACGGCCGACCGCACCAGGACGCCCGGCCCGTCGGGCGGCCGGCCGACACCGGAGAGGCCCGGCGGCCGCGCGCCGGGCCGCCGCCGTATCCGCACACCCCTGCCGTACGCCCTGATCGCGCCCGCCGTCCTCGGCCTGGGCGCGGTGCTCGGCTGGCCGATGATCCACATGATCATCCTCTCCTTCCAGGACATGCGCAGGAACAACCTCTGGGGGAATCTGCCCGCGCCCTGGGTCGGCCTCGACCAGTACACGCGCATCCTCGGGGACTCCCACTTCTGGGTGGTGGCCGCCCGCACCGGGCTCTTCGTCGTCGTCTGCGTGCTGCTGAGCATGTCGCTCGGCCTGCTGACCGCGATGCTGATGCAGCGGGTCTCCACCTGGGTCCGACTGCTGATCATCGCGGCGCTGGTCGCCGCCTGGTCCATCCCCCGGCTGGTGGCGACCTCCATCTTCCGCTGGCTGTTCGACACCGACTACGGCTTCGCCAACTCGGCACTGACCGCGCTCGGCTTCGACCACCAGGGACACAACTGGTTCGTGAACCCCTGGTCCGGCTTCGGCGTGATCGTGCTCGTCGTGGTCTGGGGCGCCCTCCCCTTCATCGCCATCACGCTCTACGCCGCGCTCACCCAGGTCCCCAAGGAGCTGGAGGAGGCGGCCAGGATGGACGGCGCCTCGGGCGCCGGCATCTTCCGCCATGTCACCCTGCCGGTGATCAAGCCCGTGCTGACCATGGTCACCACGCTCTCCGTCATCTGGGACTTCGGCGTCTTCGAGCAGGTTTGGCTGATGCGCGGCGCCCATGTGGAGGCGGACTACGAGCTGTTGGGGCTGTACGCCTTCAACGCGGCCTTCACCGGCAACTCGTTCAGCCAGGGTGCGGCCATCGCCCTGATCACCATGCTCCTGCTGCTCGGAATCTCGCTGTTCTACCTGCGCCAGATGCTGAAGATCGGAGAGGACGAGTGAGCACCCACACGGGGGCACGCACCCGCCGCCGGATATCGAGAACCGGCTACAACCTGCTTGGCCTGCTGGCCTTCGCCGTCATGGCCTTCCCGGTGTACTGGCTGGTCAAGGGCGCGGTCAGCCCGCGCGGAGACCTCTACTCCTACGATCTGCGGCTGTGGCCCAGCGAGTTCACCCTGGAGGGGTTCCGCACCGCGGTCGGCACCCCCACCTTCTGGGACAACCTGCGGGCCAGTGTCGTCGTCGGCCTGTGCACGGTGGTGATCGCCATCGCGATCGGGCTGCTCGCCGCGTACGCCATCGCCCGGTTCGGCTTCTACGGCCGCAAGGGCCTCATGGTCGCCCTGCTCGCGGTCCAGATGGTCCCGCAGACCGCGCTGATCATCCCGCTCTACATCCAGCTCAACGCCTTCGACGGAGTCGATCAGCTCTGGGGCGTCATCCTGGTCTATATGAGCTTCATCCTGCCGTACACGGTATGGATGCTCCGCGGCTTCATCGTCAATATCCCCAAGGAGCTGGAGGAGTCGGCCATGGTCGACGGCTGCACCAGGATGGGGGCGTTCCGCAAGGTCGTCTTCCCGCTGGTCGCCCCCGGCCTGGTCGCCACGTCCATCTACGCGCTCATCCAGGCCTGGAACGAGTACGTGCTCGCGTATGTCCTGCTCTCCAGCAACGACAAGCAGACCCTGCCCATCTGGCTGGTCGGCTTCGCCACCTCGCGGGGCGTCGACTACGGCGCCCAGATGGCCGGTGCGACGCTCATCGCGCTGCCCGTCGTGATCTTCTTCCTGATCGTGCAGCGCAAGGTTGCTGCAGGCCTCACCTCCGGCGCAGTGAAGGGATAACGCTCTCCATGACCCTCGCCCGCGGCACCACTGCATCCTCCCGGCAGGCACGGCATCCGGCGGCGTCCTCGCCGCGGGCCGGAGCCCCCGATGAGCTCACCCGGAACGCCCTCGCCGTCCTCCAGCCCGGATTCACCGGCACCAGCGCGCCCGACTGGCTGCTGCGCCGACTCGGCGAAGGGCTCGCCGCGGTGGGCCTGTTCGGCCGCAACATCGCCTCGCCCGAGCAGCTGGCGGCACTCACCGGACGGTTGCGCGCCGAACGCCCCGAGGTGCTCGTCGCGATCGACGAGGAGGGCGGCGACGTCACCCGGCTGGAGGCCCGACGCGGCTCCTCCTTCCCCGGCAACCTCGCTCTCGGCGCCGTCGACGACCCCGCCCTGACCCGGGCCGTCGCCCACGAGCTGGGCCGTCGGCTCGCCGCCTGCGGCGTCAATCTCAACTGGGCGCCCTCCGCGGACGTCAACTCCAACCCGGCCAACCCGGTCATCGGCGTACGCTCCTTCGGTGCGGAGCCGGACCTCGTCGCCCGGCACACGGCGGCGTACGTCGAGGGCCTCCAGTCCGCCGGAGTCGCCGCCTGCACCAAGCACTTCCCCGGCCACGGCGACACGAATGTCGACTCGCACCACGACCTGCCGCGCATCGGCGCCGGCCTCGACACGCTGTACGCCCGTGAACTCCCCCCGTTCCGGGCGGCGGTGGCGGCCGGCACCAAGGCCGTCATGAGCGCGCACATCCTGCTGCCCGCGCTCGACCCGGACCACCCCGCCACGCTCAGCAGCTCCGCGCTGGGCGGACTGCTGCGTGCCCCGGTCAGCGAGGGCGGCCTCGGCTTCGACGGGCTGATCGTCACCGACGGCATGGAGATGCGCGCCATCTCGGCGACCTACGGCATCGAGCGTGGCAGCGTCCTGGCCGTCGCCGCGGGCGCCGACGCCCTCTGCGTCGGTGGCGGACTGGCCGACGAGGCGACCGTGCTGCGGCTGCGCGACGCGCTCGTCACCGCCGTACGCGAAGGGGGGCTCGACGAGGAGCGGCTCGCCGACGCGGCCCGCCGCGTCCGGGAGCTGGCCGTATGGACGCTCGCGGCGGCCCCGGGGACGGACGGCTCCCCGGCGGAGCGGGCCGCCGGGCTCGCGTCCTCGCCCGAGGTGGGGCTCGCCGCGGCCCGCCGGGCGCTGACCGTCACCGCCCGGGAGACATACGAGCCGCTGACCGCGCCGCCCTACGTCGCCGCCTTCACGCCGGTCACGAACATCGCCGTCGGGGAGGAGACGCCGTGGGGCGTCGCGGCCGAGCTGGCCCGGCTCCTGCCGGGCACCGGCACCGGCACCTACGACAGCGCGTCCGCGAACAGCGCGTCCGTGGGCAAGACGTCCGCGAACGCCGCGTCCGGGGACGGGTTGCCCGCAGTGATCGCACATGTGCTCCAGCAGGCCGCCGACCGTAGGATCGTCGCTGTGGTCCGCGACGTTCACCGGCACCCCTGGATGGCGAGCGCACTGGACTCTCTCCTCGCCGCACGGCCGGATACGGTCGTGGTCGAGATGGGTGTACCCCAGGCGCCGCCCACCGGAGCGCTGCATATCGCCACCCATGGCGCCGCCCGCGTCTGCGGTCGGGCCGCCGCGGAGGTCATCACCGGCAAGAACGCCGGGCGCTGACGGCCGCGGACAGCGCAACACCGAACAACTGGAGGCACCCAGCATGTCCGCCACGAATCCGGCCCAGCACAGTGAGCAGCCGGGCCGGATCATGTCCGGCGAGATGGCCGAACAGCCCGCGGTCCTGCGCAGGCTGCTCGAGGAGGGCGCGCCGAAGATCCGGGAGGTCGCGGAGCGGGTGGCCGCCCGTGAACCGCGCTTCGTACTGCTGACCGCGCGCGGCACCTCCGACAACGCGGCGCTGTACGCGAAGTACCTGCTCGAGGTGTTGCTGGGCAAGCCGTGCGGACTGACCTCCATGTCCACCACGACGGCGTACGGTGCCCGGCCGGACCTCACCGATGTCCTGGTCATCACGGTCAGCCAGTCCGGTGGCTCCCCCGACCTGGTGGCCTCCACCCTGGCCGCCCGCGACGCCGGAGCGATCACCGTCGCGGTCACCAACAACGCGGGCTCGGCCCTGGCCGAGGCCGCCGAGTTCCACATTGACGTCCTCGCCGGTCCGGAGAAGGCGCTGCCGGCGACGAAGAGCTACACCGCCGAGCTGCTGGCGCTCTACCTCTTCGTCGAGGGCCTGCGAGGAGGCGACGGCTCGGCCGCCAAGGTGCTGCCGGAGGTCGCCCAGCAGATCCTCGACCGCCAGGGCGAGGTGAAGGCGCTCGCGGGGCGCTACCGCTTCGCCGAGCGCATGGTTCTCACCTCCCGCGGCTACGGCTATCCGACCGCCAAGGAGGCCGCGCTGAAGCTGATGGAGACCAGCTACATCCCGGCGCTCTCCTACTCCGGAGCCGATCTGCTGCACGGTCCGCTCGCGATGGTGGACAACATCTCGCCGGTCATCGCGATCGTCCCCGAGGGCAAGGGCGGCGACGCCCTTCAGCCGGTGCTCGACCGGCTGCGCGGCCGCGGCGCCGATCTGGTCGTCATCGGCAGTCAGGCCGAGGTCGACAAGGCATCCGCGGGATTCGCGCTGCCGACGTCGGGAGTCGCGGAGGAGGTCCAGCCGATCCTGGAGATCCTGCCGCTGCAAATGCTGGCGTACGAGGTGACGATCGCCCGCGGTCAGGACCCGGACGCACCGCGCGCGCTGGCCAAGGTGACCGAGACCCACTGACCGGCCGGCACCGGCCCAACGGCCCGGAAACACCCGCGGGCCGCGGCGCCGGGACAGGACCCTCAACCTGTCCGGCACCGCAGCCCGGAGCTGATGCCGGCCGCCCGCTGAACGGGCCGACCGACCGGAGGCCACGGCGCAGTCAGGGCAGAGAGCGTCGCGGGCCTCATTCCGCCCTCCTGTGCGGGGAGGACGGAGGTCTTTATCCGGCCATTGTGGACTAGACCATTCTTGTCTGTCTACGTGTTCGCCTAGGATTCAACAAGGATTCAACGGATCGCGCCACCGGTAGGCTCGCACACGTGCCCTCCATGAACGACCTCGTACGCCAGCACACGGCCCTCGACGAATCCGACCTCGAGTGGCTGCATCTGCTGGTCTCGGAGTGGCAGCTGCTCTCCGACCTCTCCTTCGCCGATCTCGTCCTCTGGGTCCCGACGCTCGACGGCACCCGCTATGTCTCCGTCGCGCAGATGCGCCCCAACACCGGGCCCACCTCCTATCAGGACGACATGGTCGGCCATCTCGTTCCCCGCGGCCGCCGCCCGATGCTCGACGCCGCCCTGGACGAGGGCCGCATCGTACGGGAGGGCGACCCCGAGTGGCGCGAGGAAGTCCCGGTCCGGGTCGAGTCCATCCCCGTACGCCGCGAGGGCAGGGTCCTCGGCGTCATCGCGCGCAATACCAATCTGCTGACCGTACGGACTCCGAGCCGGCTCGAGCTCAGCTATCTCCAGAGCGCGTCCGACCTCGCCCAGATGATCGCCGCGGGCACTTTCCCGTTCCCCGGGCAGCAGGTCGACATGGACGCCTCACCGCGCGTCGGTGACGGCCTCATCCGCCTCGACGCCGACGGAGTCGTCCAGTACGCCAGCCCCAACGCCCTCTCCGCCTACCACCGTCTCGGCCTTGCCGCCGACCTCGTCGGCCACCACCTCGGCCAGGCCACCGCCGAACTCGCCCCGTCCCGGGGCCCGGTGGACGAGGCGCTGGTCAAACTCGCCAGCGGCTGGGCACCGCGCGAGACGGAGGTCGAGGGCAACGGCGGCGTCATCCAGCTGCGCGCCATCCCGCTCAAGCCCAAGGGCACCCGGATCGGCTCGCTCGTCCTGCTGCGCGACGTCACCGAGCTGCGCCGCCGGGAGCGCGAGCTGATCACCAAGGACGCCACCATTCGGGAGATCCACCACCGGGTGAAGAACAACCTGCAGACCGTCGCCGCCCTGCTGCGTCTCCAGGCCCGCCGGATGGATTCGGACCAGGGGCGCGAGGCGCTGGAGGAGGCGGTGCGCCGGGTCGGCTCGATCGCCATCGTGCACGAGACGCTCTCGCAGAACCTGGACGAGCGGGTGGAGTTCGACGACATCGCGGACCGGGTTCTGGCCATGGTGTCGGAGATCTCTCCCGGCCGGGTGACCGCTCGCCGTACGGGCCGGTTCGGCATTCTGGACGCCGAGGTGGCCACCCCGCTGTCGATGGTGCTCACCGAAGTGCTGCAGAACGCCCTGGAGCACGGCTTCGGACCCGGGGAGCAGGGCACGGTGGAGGTGTCGGCGGTGCGCGGCGGGACACGGACCGAGGGCCGGCTGCTGGTGACGGTGCAGGACGACGGACGCGGACTGCCGGACGGCTTCGACGCGCAGCGGACCGGCAATCTGGGCCTGCAGATCGTACGGACGCTGGTGGAGGGCGAGTTGGGCGGGTCATTCGACATGCAGCCCGCCCCCGAGCGCGGCACCCGCGTGGTCCTGGACATCCCCGTACGCGCCGAGAAGCAGTGAACGGCCCGGCGCCGCACGGCACTTGAACAGCAATGAGCCCCGGACCTGTGGGTCCGGGGCTCAAGGCTCACGTTGCGATGCGCATCGGGGGTACTGCGCGCTGCGGCTCGGGGGCGGGAGGTACGTGCGCGCTCAACGAAGTAGTCACGTCGGGCACACGCGCCGCCCTGGCAAAGGGGTTCGGTCAGGCGCTCGCGTTGCGCGCCCGGTTGCGAGCGGCGCGGCGCTTCATCGCGCGGCGCTCGTCCTCGCTGAGGCCACCCCACACACCGGAGTCCTGGCCGGACTCCAGCGCCCACTGCAGACACTGCTCCATGACGGGGCAGCGGCGGCAGACGGCCTTGGCTTCCTCGATCTGCAGCAGCGCAGGACCGGTGTTGCCGATGGGGAAGAAGAGCTCGGGGTCTTCCTCGCGGCAAACGGCGCGGTGACGCCAGTCCATGGCTGCTCCATCTCCTTGTATTACCAGCTGATTGCTTGTGAATGTGAACGCTTTCACGAATCCCTCCGCAAGGGATGGGGCCGTCGTCCAGTTACCTGGTGCGGTCCCAGTGGAATGAGGAGGGGTTCTGGCTCTCAAGGAGGCTGTGTTGCGGGTGCCGTCCCGAGCGCCATGAAGAGACTCGCAAACCTCGGCGGCGGATACAACCCCTTCCGGAAAGTTTTTTTTGATTCCTTGGTGTCGTCTCGGTCACAGCCGTACTTCCAGTGGGTGGAGGCTGGCCTAAACGTTCGAGTAGAAGGAGTTTTGCCTCTTCCGCTCACACAATCACACGCAGTGCACGGCGTACGCCTGTGAACGTCACGCTCGTTCGCACTCCCAGGTGGTCACCGTCCATCTGGAAGGGCAGCGGCGCCTGGGAATGCAAGGTGAAGTCCGTCAGATCGTGCAACGACACGGCGTGCTTTCCATGGGGTCCGCGTTCCGGTGACGACGTCAGCAGCTGGGTCGCATAGCGGGCAACCGCGGGGGCCGAGAGCTTGCTGAGTCCGAGCACGTCGAGGGCCGTGTCGAAGGACGCCTCGGGGGACGCGTACACCGGGCGATTGCCCAGGTAGGTCCAGGGGGCGGTGTTACAGACTATCGACAGCACGAGGTCGTGCACGGGGTCCTCGCCCGGCCGCTCCAGGGTGATCGTGCCCCGTCTGCGGTGCTGCTCCTTGAGGAACTGCCGCATCACCTGCCGTACGTACAGCGCATGGGTCGAGCGCTTGCCCTGCTCGCGCTGCTGTTCGACCCGTCCCACCACACCCGCGTCGAAACCGAAGCCCGCGCAGAACGTGAACCAGCGGGTGGGCGCGCCCTCGTCCTCGGTGCCGGGTGTGCCGGCGGCCAGCCCCAGCCCCACTGTTCGCTCGCTGTGGTCGTGCAGCGCGTCCAGCAGGGCGCCGGTGGCCTCGACGGGGTCGTTCGGCAGCCCGAGGGCGCGGGCGAAGACATTGGTCGATCCACCGGGCACGACAGCGAGGCCGGGCAGCGACTCGGGCGCGGGGCCGTTGTGCAGCAGTCCGTTGACGACTTCGTTGACGGTTCCGTCGCCGCCGAGCGCGACGACCAGTTCGGTCTCGCCGCCCTCGGCCGCCCGGCGCGCCAGATCGCGTGCGTGCCCGCGGTACTCGGTCATCGCGACCTCGAGCTTGAGATCGCTCGCGAGCGCGTGGATCAGGACGTCCCGGGTGCGGCCACTGGTAGTGGTTGCTGCCGGATTGACCACGAGAAGGGCGCGCATGCCCAGCACACTACCCACCCCTCGGCGTACGGGCCCAGCCGCGGTGGGCGCCGCGGGCTACCCTGCTGGGGTGAGCAGCAAGCAGACCCAGGCCCCCGACGACGACTCCCCGGCCGGGCCCCGCCCGGCCCGGCTGACCGTGGCCGCCGCGCTGGCCGGTGCGGAAGGTGTGGTGCTGGCCGCGTTCGGGGCGTATCTGCTCGTCATGGGGCTGGTAGGGGATCCGGACAGCCCGAGGCAGGCGGAGATGGGCGGGCTGACCCTGCTGGCGCTCGCCGCTCTGCCGCTGGCCGCCGCTCGTGGGCTGCTGCTGCGGCGCCGGTGGAGCCGGGGTCCGGCGCTGATCATTCAGATCATGGCTGTGCCGGTCGCCTGGACGCTGATCGGCACGGGGGGAGCGGTGATCGTCGCCGGGGTGGCGCTCGCTCTGGTGGCGCTGGCCGTGCTGGCGCTCCTGGTCAATCCGACTGCGACCGAGGCACTGGGCATCGCACCCCGCGACGCGTGACCGCTCGCGGCGTATGACCGTTCGTGGGGCATGACCGTTCGTGTTGAACCCGCGGTGTATGACTACCTGCGGTGTGTGGGCGCCCACGGCGCACGCTGAGTCGCCGTCCTGGCGTCACCGCCGCCCTTGGCCCGGCGAGCGCCGTGGAGCGGGAGCGCCGGACCGGTGTCCCGCCGGTATCACCCGGCAGGACACATGGCTCGCTCCGTAGTGGAGCGGTCACTCCTCGACGAGCAGCCTGTCGCGGAGCTGGGCGAGTGTGCGGGCCAGCAGCCGTGAGACGTGCATCTGGGAGATGCCGACCTCCTGGGCGATCTGCGACTGGGTCATGTTCCCGAAGAACCGCAGCAGCAGGATCTTCTTCTCCCGCGGCGGCAACTCCTCCAGCAGCGGCTTGAGCGACTCGCGGTACTCCACACCCTCCAGGGCGTCGTCCTCCGCGCCCAGGGTGTCGGCGACCGCCGGGGACTCGTCGTCCGTGTCCGGCACGTCGAGCGAGAGCGTGCTGTAGGCGTTCGCGGACTCCAGCCCCTCCAGCACCTCCTCCTCCGAGATGCCCAGGTGCTCGGCCAGCTCGTGGACCGTCGGCGACCGGCCGTGCCGCTGGGACAGCTCTGCGGTCGCGGTGGTCAGCGACAGCCGCAGCTCCTGGAGCCGGCGCGGCACCCGTACCGCCCAGCCCTTGTCGCGGAAGTGCCGCTTGATCTCTCCGACGACCGTCGGCGTCGCATAGGTGGAGAACTCCACCCCGCGATCCGGGTCGAAACGGTCCACCGACTTGATCAGACCGATGGTGGCGACCTGGGTCAGATCGTCCAGCGGCTCGCCGCGGTTGCGGAACCGGCGTGCCAGGTGCTCCACGAGCGGCAGATGCATCCGCACCAGGTGATTGCGCAGCTCCGCGCGCTCCGGCGAACCGTCCGGCAGCTCACCGAGCTTGATGAACAGGGCCCGGGCACCACTGCGGTCGTGCACATCGGGCAGCTGCCCGTGCTCGTGCTCGTACGCGTGCTCCGGCTCGTGCTCGCGCTGAGCGCCCTGGTGCTGCTCGGTCCGATGCTGATCGTTCTGACTCTGCTCGGTGTGCCGCAGTTCGTCCTGGCGCTGCTCGTGCTGATGCTGGTCCTGGTCCATATGGTCCGCCCGCTCTGCCTGCTCGGGAATGGCCGTACTGGGCACCACCCGCGAGACGCGCCTCTCGTCCTGCACCGGCCTCCCCGTCCCGTCCGTCACGGCTGTCCAGGGCCCGCGCCGCGCTTCTTGTGCAGGCTGATGCTGACCGTACGGTCCTCCCCGACGGTCGAGTCGACCTCGCCTGCCAGTGCGGAGAGCACCGTCCAGGCGAAGGTGTCGCGCTCGGGCGCGCGCCCGTCGGTGGTGGGAGCCGAGACGGTCACCCGCAGTGCGTCACCGACCAGACGGAAGACGCAGCTGAGGACGCTTCCCGGTACGGCCTGCTGCAGCAGGATCGCGCAGGCCTCGTCCACCGCGATGCGCAGATCCTCGATCTCGTCGAGGGTGAAGTCCAAGCGCGCTGCGAGGCCGGCCGTGGCCGTTCGCAACACCGACAGGTAGGCACCCTCAGCGGGCAGCCGGACTTCCACGAAGTCCTGGGTCCCGGGCTCGCCTGCGATCTGGGACACCCTCACCTCCAAGGTGGCACAAGCTGGTTGAGCTGGTTGGACGCCGGCCCCGATCCCCGCTCGAAGGCGAGGTGCGGACCGACGCGGCACATGGTCCGGCTGTGACGCTATCGCGATCTGTGGGTCGAGGTCCCGCGGACCCGGGGAGCGTTACTCATTGTAAGCCTGTGTGCACGGAAAGTCGCTAGGTTCTCGGGGCTCAAATCGAGGGGATGCGCACACGGTTGGTGACTAGGCGATCCGCTGGTCGACAAAGCACCACCGCCAGCTCTCGCCGGGCTGGAAGGAGCGCATCACCGGGTGTCCGGTGTCCTCGAAGTGCCGTGAGGCGTGCCGCTCCGGCGACGAGTCACAGCATCCCACGTGACCGCACGCCAGGCACATACGCAAATGGACAAAGTCGCTCCCCAGCGCCCGGCACTCGAGGCAGGTGTCGCTCAGCGCGGAGGGCTCGGGGCGCGGCAGTTCCGGAACGTGCGGGCACTCGCTCATGATTGCCAGGTTAGAACGCGCCGAATCGCGGCGGGTGGTGCGCTGGTGACGGATGGGGACTGAGCGAGCCGATGGACGCATTTCCCCTGCTGTTGCTGGTCGCAGGCAGCGCGGCCGTCGCGGGTCTGGCTCGCCGTACCCCCGTTCCCGTGCCGCTGCCGCTGGTCGCCGCCGGACTCATCGCCAGTTACGTACCGGGTGTTCCGGACTACGCGCTCGACCCGGATGTGGTGCTTCCGCTGGTGCTGCCGCCGCTTTTGCATCTGGCCGCGCTCGACAGTTCCTATCTCGGACTGCGGGCCAATATCCGGCCGGTCGCGCTGCTGTCGGTCGGCTATGTGCTGTTCGCGACGGCCGTGGTCGGCTGGATCGTCCACCTCGTCGTGCCGGGCATCCCGCTGACCGCTGCCCTGGTGCTGGGCGCTGTCGTCGCCCCGCCGGACGCGGTGGCCGCGACAGCCGTGGCCCGCAGGATCGGGCTGCCGACCCGGATCACCACGATCCTGAAGGGCGAGTCGCTGTTCAACGACGCGACCGCGATCACCGCCTTCAAGGTCGCGCTGGCCGCGGCGGTGGGCGAGGGCGCGACCTGGGCCGGGGGCCTCACCGAATTCGCCGTCGCCGCGGTGGGCGGCGTGGGCGTCGGGCTGCTGCTGATGGGCCCGCTGCACTGGTTGCGGACCCGGCTGCGGGAACCGCTGTTGCTGAACACCCTGTCGCTGCTGATCCCGTTCGTGGCGTACGCGGCCGCCGAGAAGGTGCACGCCTCGGGGGTGCTCGCGGTCGTGGTGGTCGCCCTCTACCTCGGGCACCGCTCCTGGCAGGTCGATTTCGCCACCCGGCTCCAGGAGGCGGCGGTCTGGAAGATGGTCGCCTTCATCCTCGAGTCGTCGGTCTTCGCGCTCATCGGCCTGCAACTGCGAGTCGTGCTGCGAGGCCTCGACGACTACGAGCCGGGGGAGGCGGCCGTGTACGCGGTCGTGGTGCTCGCGGCCGTGATCGTCTCGCGCTTCGTCTGGGTCTACCCGGCGACGTATCTGCCCATCCTGCGCAGCCCGAGCGAGAGCAGGCCGCCGTGGAGGTATCCCTTCGTGCTGTCCTGGGCCGGGATGCGCGGGGTGGTCTCGCTCGCGGTCGCCTTCTCGATCCCGGTGGCCGCGCACGGCGGGGAGCGGTTCCCGGACCGCGATCTGGTGCTCTTCCTGACCTTCACGACCGTCATCGGGACGCTGCTGTTGCAGGGGCTGACGCTGCCGCCCCTGATCAGACGGCTGGGGCTGCCGGGGCGCGATGTGCACCAGGAGACCCTGGTGGAGGCAGAGGCGCAGAACGAGGCGTCGGTCGCCGCGGAGCGACGGCTCGACGAGCTGCTGGCCGACCCGCGCAACGCCCTGCCGGCGCCCCTGGAGAACCGGCTGCGCACGACGCTGGAGCGGCGGCGCCACGCGGTGTGGGAGCGGCTCGGTGGCGTGAACGAGGTGACGGGGGAGTCGGCGGACGACACCTACCGGCGGCTGACCCGGGAGGTCATCGCTACGGAACGCGAGGTGTTCGTACGGCTGCGCGACCAGGGGCGGATCGACGACGAGATGCTGCGGACGCTGCTGCACAAGCTGGATCTGGAGGAGGCCGCGGTGTACCGGGAGGAGGCGGAATAGTCGCTTCTCGGGGGCGCGACCTGGGCGAGAGCAACTGCCCCGCTGCGCGGGAGGCCACGCGCGGCGGGGCGGACGACCGGGCTAGTTGAGGCGGTCGCGGATGCGGTTGCGCATCGAGGTCATGGTGAACCCTCGCGGATCGACCTTGCCCGGCTGCCATTCCAGGTGCCCGATCACGGATCTCTCGTTCCACCCGTGGTGCCGGCAGACCGCGGCGGCCGCGCGCTCGATCGCCTCGAGTTGGGCCGCCGGCCACGGGTCCTCGCCGTCGCCGAGGTTCTCGCACTCGAAGCCGTAGAAGTGGCGATTACCGTCGGTGTTGGCCTCGTTGTCCGGGGGGAGCGCCTCTTCGGCGATGACGGCGCGCAGCACGTCGTCATCGCCGAGACCGGCGTGGTTGGCGCGCCCGTACCCGACCAGGTGCACGGTGCCGTCCTTGGCGATGACGCCGAGGCACAGCGGGCCCGGCAGGGACTCGTATCCGTCCCGGCAGATGCGGACCGTTGCCGCGGTCCCCTGCGTCACGGAGTGATGGATCATCACCCCGTGCACCGGGCCCCAGGGGCCCTTGTGATTGCGGTTGTGGTGACGCCAGTCGCCGACCTGAACAACCGTCAGGCCTTCGTCCTTCAAGGCGTCGAGGAAGCTGCTCGCGGACATGGGTGGGGCCACGGCCGCCCTCCTTCGTGGGGACGACGGCCACCGATTGTGACCGCCTCCTACGTTCCGCTTGTACCGGAGGAACGACTCGTCCGCCAGATCATTCGCACGGCGTACGAGCCGATCCAGCCGCGAAAACGCCCGGTCGTCGGCCCGGTGAGGCGCACCGGTAGAGGCGCACCGAGTAGGAGGCGGTGTCTCAGGTGCGCAGGAACGCGTCCCCGTGTGTGGCGATGTGGCCCTCGACGGCGGTCAGCGCCTGCTGGGTCGCCTCCGGCGTGCCGGCGCCGCGCTTCTCCGCGTAGTACGCCGCGCCCAGCTGCTTGAGCAGGTCGTGTCCCGTCCGTTGCGCCTGCACCTCGTCGATCTTCTGCTTGCCCTGATTGAGCCCGCGCTGTGCCTGTTCCTTGGCGCGGTCCAGAAACCCAGCCATGCTGCCTCCTGCGATTGGGGCGGATGGGGCGGAAGTGACCTTGCGCCCTCAACCCGGACAACGGCTCATCCGCCTACCGGGTTCCCCCGGACCGCTATCCGGAATCGCAAGAAATGGCAGCTTTATGCGGGTGATGTCAGCGTAGTCGGCCCCCAAGGGACGCGCTTTCTTCACCTACGCCTCCCGCTACGCATCCCGCTATGGCCGCCCGACGCCGGCCGGGCTGCGGGAGTGTCCGGCGGCGGGGTGGTCCGGCTCCAGGGTGCGGCGCCGGGCGGCCGGAGCGCGGCTACGGGCAGCGTATGACCTGGCCCGCGTACGACAGATTGCCGCCGAAGCCGAACAGCAGCGCCGGAGCGCCGGGCTCGACCTCGCCGCGCTCCACGAGCTTGGACAGGGCGAGGGGGATGCTCGCGGCCGAGGTGTTGCCGGAGTCGACGACGTCCCGGGCGATCACCGCGTTGACCGCGCCGATCCGGCGGGCGACCGGCTCGATGATCCGCAGGTTCGCCTGGTGCAGAACGACCGCCGCGAGGTCCTCGGGCCGTACCCCCGCCTGTTCGCACACCCGCCGTGCGATGGGCGGGAGTTGGGTGGTGGCCCAGCGGTAGACGGACTGGCCCTCCTGGGAGAAACGGCCGGGGTTGCCCTCGATGCGTACGGCGTGGCCCATCTCCGGTACCGATCCCCACACCACCGGGCCGATCCCCGGCTCCTCCGATGCCACGACCACGGCCGCGCCCGCGCCGTCGCCGACCAGGACACACGTCGAGCGGTCCGTCCAGTCGGCGAAGTCGGTGAACTTCTCGACGCCGATCACCAGAGCCCGGGCGGCCGAGCCCGCCCGGATGGCGTGGTCGGCGGTCGCGAGCGCATGCGTGAAGCCCGCGCAGACGACGTTGATGTCCATGGTGGCGGGGGAGGCCAGACCGAGCTGGGCGGCGACGCGGGCTGCGGTGTTCGGGCTGCGGTCGACGGCCGTGCAGGTCGCGACCAGGACGAGGTCGATGTCCTCGGCCGCCAGCCCGCTGCCCGCCAGGGCCTTCGCCGCGGCGGCGGCCGCCATCCGGTCCACCGGCTCGTCCGGTGCGGCGATGTGGCGCGTACGGATCCCGACCCGGGTGCGGATCCACTCGTCGCTGGTGTCGACCGTCGCAGCCAGGTCGTCGTTCGTCAGAACCCGGGCGGGCTGGTAGTGGCCCAGAGCCAGTACGCGTGACCCGTGCGTCATCGGACGGTCTCCCTGTTCGTGCGGTCGGTGGTATGCATCCAGTCTTGGGAAGACAGTCCCGTACCGAGGGCGTGTGATCGACCAAGGTTCCGCCGCGAGAACTGGCGCTACCCGCATATCGCCGGGCAGCCTCGCTCGCCCGTTCGATGCGATGTCGCAGGGCACCCTACCTGTCCTCAGCGGCTGGAGCTGCCACCCACCGCTACGGATGGCCATGAAACGGGCAGATTGTGTAGTAGCGGACGTGTCGACCTCCTCCTCCCGGAGAGGTCGAGTACCGGCCCTCGGCTCCGACGTCTCCTGTGACAGGTGCTCGTTCCGGGCGCCGGCACCGCGAGAGGTGAAGAGATGAAGTACATGCTGTTGCTGCTGGGCAGGCAGGAGTCCTGGGACGCGATGGGCCTGGGGGCGAGGGAGGAACCCGTCTGGGCCGAGGAGGACGTCGACATGGTGTTCCGTTTCATGAGCGCCGTGACGAGGGACCTCAGCGAGTCCGGTGAACTGGTCGACACGCGGGGTCTGGCCGATCCGGCGCACACCAGGACCGTCCGGCTCAGGAACGGCGTTCCGGCGGTGACGGACGGGCCGTTCTCGGAAGCCAGGGAAGTCCTGGCGGGCTATCTCGTGGTCGACTGCGCGAGCCTCGAGCGGGCGACCGAGATCGCCGCACGCATCGCGTCGTGCCCGGTGCCCGCGGGCTACGATCCCGACCCGGTGGAAGTGCGGCCGATCATGGAGGACGCCGGGACGGAGATGTGAGAGCGGACTCCGGGGTCGAGGACCTGCTGCGGCGGCTCGCGCCGCAGGTCCTCGGCGCGCTCGTCCGGCGCTACGGACACTTCGACACCGCTGAGGACGCGGTGCAGGAGGCGCTGCTCGCCGCCGCCGTCCAGTGGGCCGAGGACGGCGTACCGGAGAATCCGCGGGGCTGGCTGATCAGGGTCGCCTCCCGCCGGATGACCGACCTGCTGCGCAGCGAACAGGCGAGGCGGCGCCGGGAGGAGACGGCCGCGGCGCTGACGCCGCCCGACGAGCTCCTGGCGCCGTCCCCCGGCGAGGGGCGCACGCCGGCCGAGGACGACACGCTGACGCTGCTGTTCCTGTGCTGTCACCCGGTGCTCTCCCCGGCTTCCCGGATCGCGCTGACCCTGCGGGCGGTCGGCGGCCTGACGACGGCCGAGATCGCCCGCGCGTTTCTCGTTCCGGAGGCGACGATGGCCCAGCGCATCAGCCGGGCCAAGCGACGCATCAAGTCCTCCGGCATCCCGTTCCGGCAGCCCGCGGACCGGGAGCGTACGGAACGGCTCGGCGCTGTCCTGCACGTGCTGTACCTGGTGTTCAACGAGGGCTACACGGCCACCTCCGGCAGGAACCTGCAGCGCAACGAGCTGTCGGGCGAGGCGATCCGGCTCACCCGCGCGGTCCGCCGACTGCTGCCGGACGACGGCGAGGTCGCCGGACTGCTCGCACTCATGCTCCTCACCGACGCACGGCGGCCGGCCCGCACCGATCCGGACGGCGCCCTGATCCCGCTGGCCGAACAGGACCGGAGCCGGTGGGACCGGGAAGCCATCGACGAGGGCATCGCACTCGTCACCGACGCGCTGTCCCGTACGCTCCCCGGCCCGTATCAGCTCCAGGCCGCGATCGCCGCCGTGCACGACGAGGCGGTGCACGCCGAGGACACCGACTGGCCGCAGATCCTCGCGCTGTACGAGCTGCTCGAACGCCTTTCACCGGGCCCCGTCGTGACGCTCAACCACGCCGTCGCGGTCGCGATGGTGGACGGCCCGCGGGCCGGTCTCGACCTGCTCGAGACGCTGGACGCCGATGGCCGGCTGACGGGCCATCACCGTCTTGACGCGGTGCGCGGCCATCTCCTGGAGATGGCCGGTGACCACGGAGCGGCACGCTCCGCGTATCGCACGGCGGCCCGCCGGACGATGAGCATCCCCGAACGCCGCTACCTCCAGGCCCGCGCCGCGAGACTCACGTGAAGAACCGGTCGGCGGCGGTCGGCGTGGTGGGGCGATCACCGCTGGGATCCGGGGTGATCGCCGCTGAGGATCAAGGGCGAGGCATACCGATCGAGTGGTGTATGAATTTCGTTGCCGTCGGGCTGCAAGCGCGTCGGCACCGGAGGGACTCGAGTTCCGGAGAGCGAACGACTCCAGTCCGGGCTGGGAATCGAGAGGTTCTGGGGGCTATGTGTCACAAGCTGGCGCTGACGCGGGCGTTGACGCGCCGTCGGGGGACATGGGCGCGACTCGATCCTGAGGCAGGCAGTGCGGGAGCAGGCGGTGTTCGTCCCCGAACATAGGACCGCACCCGGTCCGTCGTAGACGCCGTGGCTGGCGGTCTGCGGAGCGGGTGCGGTCCGGGGACCTGCAGCCTGGGAAGTCGCAGGTCCGAACGCGTGATCGAGGATCAGGCCTTCTTGGTCTCCCAAAAGATCTTGTCGATTTCGGCGATCAGGTCCAGTAGCTTCTGGCCGGTCGCCGGGTCCGTCGAGCCCTTGGCGGCGCTCGCGGCCTTCAGAGCGTCGTTGACCAGCTGGTGCAGCTGCGGGTACTTCTCGAAGTGCGGGGGCTTGAAGTAGTCGCTCCAGAGCACGGAGATGTGGTGCTTCGCGAGCTCCGCGCGCTGCTCCTTGATGATGATGGCCCGGGCACGGAAGTGTGCGTCCTCGTTGGCCTGGTACTTCTCCTGGACTGCCTTGACGGATTCGGCCTCGATGCGGGCCTGAGCCGGGTCGTACACGCCGCAGGGCAGGTCGCAGTGGGCGCTGACCTGCACCTTGGGGGCGAACAGGCGGGAAAGCATAGAGCTGTCCTTCCTCGTGATCGTCTTCTCAAGTGGGAGATTACTCCGTAGGGGATGTGTTCTCGCGTGTGCCCCTGGGGGCTTAGGACAAAAGTCCAGTGTCACGCTGGTACTGGCGGAGGAACGGACCGGGAGGTGCCGGATGCCGGAAGGTGGCCGGTGGCAGGGGTACGAAGACGGTCGTGAGCTGGGGCCGGAGCATGTCCGCGAACGCCGGGGGGCACTGCCCTACGGGCTCGCCGAAGTGGTCGGACCATCCATGGTGCCGACCCTGCAACCGGGCGACCGGCTCGTCGTCCGGTACGGGGCGCCGGTCCGTCCCGGCGGTGTCGTCGTCCTGCGGCACCCGATGCAGCAGGACCTGCTCATCGTCAAGCGCGCCGTCGAGCGGCGCGAGGGCGGCTGGTGGGTGCTCGGCGACAATCCGTTCGTCGAGAACGACAGCCGGGAGTTCGGAGCCGTTCCCGATGAACTGGTCCTGGCCCGCGCGCGCGTGCGGCTGCGGCCCCCCAGCGTGCTGAAGGGTCACAGGTCGCCGGTGGCGCTGCTCTCCTGGATCGTCTCGGCCGTCTGCCCCGTGCGCTCCGACCGCTCGCTCTCCAGGCGCTTGCGGGCCCGGTAGGCCGCCACATTGGCGCGTGTGGCGCAGCGGTCCGAGCAGTAGCGCCGGGAGCGGTTGGTCGATGTGTCGAGATAGGCGTTGCGGCACGGTGCGGCCTGGCAGATGCCGAGCCGCTCGACGCCCAGTTCGGTGAGGTGGAAGGCGAGCCCCATGGACGCCGTCGCCGCGAAGCCGGCGGTGGCGTTCGCGGGGTGGTCGGCGATGTGCATGTGCCAGTTCGGGCGGCCGTCCGCGTCTCGTGTCTCGTGCCCGGAGATCTGCGGGCTGACAGGGAACTCCATCAGCAGGGCGTTGAGCAGGTCCACGGCCCGTACCTCGTCGCCCTCGTCGGCCGCCTCGAAGACGGTGCGGAGCCGGGCCCGTACGGCGCGCAGCCGGGTCACGTCGGCCTCGGTCGCGCGCCGGGCCGCCTGCGAGGAGGAGCCGAAGAGGCCCCGGACCGCCTCCACCGAAGTGAGCCGGTCCGTTCCGCGGGCCGGGTCCTCGCTGTTGACCAAGCGCACGGCGTAGTCCGAGTAATAGGCCAGTTCCACTTATAGTCCTTACAGAGGCGGTCTAGAGTCGATGGCGATCGGTGTAATGGCCGGTCTACCTTTGAGGGTATTACGAGCATGACGAGTTCGGACGAGTTGGAGGGGATCGCGGTGGCGGAAACGGTGGCGAGCGCCGACTGGGCAGCCTGGCAGACCAGTTGGGACCGCCAGCAGGAGTGGTACCTCCCGGACCGCGAGGAGCGCTTCCGGGTGATGCTCGACATGGTCGAGGCGCTGGTGGGCCCCGAGCCGAGGGTGCTGGATCTGGCGTGCGGTACGGGCAGTATCTCGGACCGGCTGCTGCGCAGGTTCCCCCGGGCCGTCAGTACCGGAATGGACCTCGACCCCGCGCTGCTCACCATCGCGCAGGGCTACTTCGCGGGCGACGACCGGGTGCAGTTCGTGACGGCCGATCTGCACGACCCGCAGTGGATCGACAAGCTCCCGTACGAGACGTACGACGCGGTCCTCACTGCGACCGCGCTGCACTGGATGCACACCGAGCCGCTGCGGGAGCTCTACGGCCTGCTCGCCGGCGTCATCCGGGACGGCGGCGTCTTCATGAACGCCGACCACATGCCGGATCCCTCCACGCCGCGGATCAACGCGGCGGACCGTGCCCACCGGCACGCGCGGATGGACCGTGCGAAGGCCGGGGGCGCGCTGGACTGGAGCGACTGGTGGGAGCTCGCCGCCGCTGACCCGGTGCTGGCCGAGCCGACCGCGAAGCGCTTCGAGATCTACGGCGAGCACGCCGACGGTGACACCCCTTCCCCCGACTGGCACGCGGAGGCGCTGCGCTCGGCGGGCTTCGCCGAGGCGCGGGCGGTCTGGCGTTCGCCCTCGGACGGGATGGTCCTCGGGCTCAGGTAGCGGCGCGCGGGGCGGCGAAGGCGGGGGCGGCGAAGGCGGAGAGGGAGAAGGCGGAGGGGGAGAGGGAGAAGGCGGAGGGGGAGACGAGAGAGGCGGTACGGGGCCAGGACCGGCAGATCGGA
>NZ_JBEXKU010000060.1:0-48108 GCF_040609575.1 Streptomyces sp. NPDC004647
ACGCCCCCCCCGCGGGGGGGCGCGGTCTGGTGGGGCGGGCGGCGCGGGGGTGGGCCCCGGTGCCGACCGCGTGCGGGAGATGTGGTTCAGCAGCCCGTCGTCCAGGTGTGGGAGTCGCCCCGGTCGTTGGCGCCGCCGTTGTACCCGACCTCCTGGCCGGGCGTCAGGCAGATGGTCACGCCACCGCCCTGCCAGGCACTCGCATAGACCTTGACGTGGTCCTTGATGCCCGGGCCCGAGATCCCATAGTTGGCCCAGGAGCTGTCCTGGTCGGCGATGTTGCCCTCCCACCAGCCGTCGTCCCCGGTCCAGCCCACTCCGAGACCACCGAAGTCGGCGTCGGTGAACGCGCAGAAGCTGCCGGACCCACAGGGCACGGCTGCCTGCGCCGACGCCGGAACGGCTGCCACGGCACCGCCTGCGGCGAGGACGAGAGCGGCTGCGGTGATGAATGTCTTACGCATGAGAGATGTCCCTTCTTGGTGGTGAGTGAGTACGGCCGTGGCCGACCGCTCAGGCGGCCGTGCGCGGGCGCACTCGCTGAACCCCATGGCCGGTCGCGGCCCGGGGAGTCCGGTGAGGTGACGCAGTTGGCGTCGGAGCGGGGAGGGAGGAGCGGTGATGGGAGGAGCCGGGGTTCCTGGCCGCGGTCCGCGCGGGCCCCGTACGTCCGGGTGGCTCAGCCGGCGTTCCGCGCGGCGATCCGCAGGCCGCGTTCCCGCATCCGCCGGTGTTCGGCGAGCAGTTCGGCGTGCGCGGCCCGTACCTCGGCCCCATGCCGACGCTCCAGCCGCTCACCCGTGCGAGCCAGGCCCGTATTCCCCACACAACGGGCTTCGGCCACGGCGAATTGCCGTTGGAGCCGTTCCGCCTGTTCGGGTGCGAGGGCGCGGGCGCGACGCTGCCAGATGCGCCGCAGCTCATCCGGGTCCTCGGCCTGCTGTACGGGTTGCACGCACTGCGACCAGCGAGCCAGAGCCGTGCTGTACGCGGGATCGTCCGTGACCCGCTGATGCGTCTCGGCGCCCAGGTTGTTCACCGTCACCTGGGTGCGGAACCAACCCTTCTGGTCTCCGTAGAGGGTGCGCTGGGCCTGTGCGAGGCAGCCGTCGCTGTTGGCCTTGATGAGGTGGCCCGTGGCGGTGCGGGCCGACAACTCGCGTTTCCCCGAGCCGAACATGGCGTCGGACAGCTCGCGCTGTCGTGCGGCGGTGTCGGGGCCGGTGTCCGGGCGGTCGCCGGCGCCTTTCCGCAGGTGACCGCTGCGGGCGGTGTCGCCCTGCCGCGAGGACGTCCGGGGCGTGTCCAGGCCGAAGCCGTGCTCGGCGGCCCATGCGGAGTCCTCGATGCCGTACGGGAATTCCCGCTGGGAGGTCCCGGCGCCGTTCTTCGCCCCGCCGGGGCCGGCATTCCCTCCGGGAGCCTGCGGCAGCTTCAGTTCCTTCTCGGCCAGACAGCGCCGGACCAGGGCGGATTCAGCGCCCCTGAGCAAATCGTCCTGCGCCTGCGCGGACCGTGGAACCGGCCGCCTTCCCCGGTCATTGGTGCCGCCGTCCGTGCCGCCCGCACAGCCGGCCGTAGCCGCTGCGCACGCCATCAGCAGCGTCGCCGAAACCATCCTCGCAGCCCGCAATGTGGCCACCCCCTGACCCCGGCCGCACGCTCGCGACCGCCGCCGTCTTCCGACTCCCCCGTCGGCTGATCCCATTACAGATGACGCTTCATCCGCTGTGAACCTGAGATGTCCGAGGGTGCATGGAATTGTACGTTCTCGGTGCCGTCGGGGGCGGGCCCGCGAGTCCGTCGCACGGTGACACAACGTTCGTGACAGGTACGACGTCCCGGTTCGGTACCGGCATCCCCGAGATGAGGAACACGGCGCGGGGCCCAGCGGCCGCGGACTGGCCGCCGTACCGCGGCCGACGGACCGTCAGCCGGTACCGGATCGGGCCACTTCCGCAGCGCTCGGAGGTTCTGCGAACGCTGCGCGGCGCATACGGCCCGGCGCTCGCACGCCGGGCCGTCGGCCCATCGGCACCGCATCACCGGCTGCGGCTACTTCAGCTTGTCCGCCTGCGCCATGACGAGCGCCGCCGGGATCTCGGGCGTCTTGGCGTCCACGAGGTTCGCGGTGTAGAAGGTGGCGATCGTCGACCCGGACCGCATCAGGTGGAACACCAGCGGAACCGACTCGCCCTCGTAATCACCCGTCACCTGATAGGCGAGCACGTCGTCCCCGGCCTTCGGCGCGGGCAGTTCCTTCACCGCCGAGTACTTCGAGGGGCCGTCCTCGCCCTGCGCTGTGAAGCCGGCCGCGCATGCCTTGACCGCCGCGCGCAGGTCTTCGAGCACCTTCGCGGCGTCCTTCTGCTGGTGCGCGGTGAGGAACTCGGTGATGACCGTCTGTCCGGCCTTGCCCTTCGCGGTCAGCTGACGGTAGACCGTCGCGGACGCGGCGGGCTCGGGAGTGCCGCTGATCACCGCGGTCAGCGGCCGGCACTCGGCCTTGCCGGCCTTCTCCCCGCCGGGAGGGGCGTCGGCCAGCGTTGTGACGGCGAAGCCCTTCGCGTCACCCTCGGACAGAGCGGCCTTGTCGAGTTCCTGTTCGGACAGCGTCCGGCCGCCGTTCGCGCTGCCCTTCGCCGGAGACTCGGGGGCCGGGGCAGCGGGCGGCTTCGAGGCGCCTTCCTGCTTGGCTTTGTCCGTCTTGTCCGCGTCCTCGGACGACGCTCCGCCGCACGCAGCGGTGAAGCCCAACGCCATCACAGCCGCGACCGTCGCCATGCGCCGTCTCGTACGTGTTCTCGTACGCGCCCTCATCGTGGAACCACTCCTGACCTGTTCAATTCTCACCACCGGCACGCGGCACGCGGCGCCGACTGTCCGTCGCACGCTAACAACAGCGTTCACTTCCGCCTCATAAGAAACACGGCCTGTCGCCGCGACGACACGATCCGCCGTCACCGGTCCGCCGGATGCCGGTCAGGAGGCGCCGAGGCCACCGAGCAGCAGGCCCAGGAGGGTTCCGAAGACCATGAACGGGCCGAACGGCATGGCCGACTTCCGGTCCGCGCGCCGCAGCAGCATCAGACCGGCTCCGTAGAGCGCGCCGAGGAAAAAGCCCGCGAGGGCGCCTACGAGGAGTACAGCCCAGCCGTACCAGCCGAGTGCGATCCCCAGGCTGAGCGCCAGTTTGACGTCGCCGAAGCCCATGCCGTCCGGATTGATCAGGAAGAGCACGCCATAGACGGCGGCGAGGACGAGGCCGGCCGCCAGCGCCCGCGGCCACGATCCCGCATGGCCGGGCAGCAGCGCGGCCACCGCGAGGAGCAGCGCGGCAGCGGCGGCCAGGGGAAGGGTCAGCACATCGGGCAGCCGGTGCACGCCGCCGTCGACCAGGGCGAGTACGACCGCGGCGGGCGTGAGGAGCAGCCATACGGCCAGTTCCGGACTGGGTCCCACGGCTGCGGCGAGCACCGCGCACAGCAGGGCGGTGATGACGGGGGCGGTCGCCCTTCGTGGCCCGTACCAGCGGACTTCGCGGGGCGGTTCAGGCGCCCCGGCCGGTCTGGCGCGCGTGGCACGGGCCGGTCCTGCCTCGGCGACAGCCTGTGCTGTGTCCTCGGCGGGTGCGGCGTCGGCCGGTGCGGCGCCGAAAGTTGGCGGATCGGCCGGTGGGTCGGCCGGTGCGGCGTCAGCCGGTGCGGCGTCAGCCGGTGCGGCATCGGCCGGTGGCGGAGCGGCCGGTGCGGCGCAGCGGGCCAGGCCGAGCCAGCCCCTCGCGGGTCCTGTGAGTGGATGCCCGTCGGGGCAAGCGGTGCGCCACTGTTCCCCGGGGTCGACGGCCAGCCGATAGGCGACCCGCGGCACGAGCAGACCGCTGAGCGCGCCGTATCCGGCGGCGAGAAGGGTCAGCAAGAGATGCACGGCCCGACCCTACGGGGAGCGGGAGCCGCTCATCATGGGCCCAGGGACCCCATTGCGGGGACACAACGCGCCCTGTGCTCGCGCCGGATGAACACCGAGAACCTGGTCCCCGCCGGCGCGCTGGTCCTGTTCACCGAGGCGTACCGAGTTCGCGCGGCCGGATCATCGCGGTGTGGGTGACGACGCCCTTTGTGATCGGGGCGCTCGGCCTGCTGCTGCTCATGCTTCCTGGTGCGACGATGGCCGGTGCACAGCCCGGGGTGGCGGCGAACCCGAGAGTCAGGACTTTCCGATGTCTTCGGCCCACACCTGC
The DNA here is from genome assembly GCF_040609575.1 of Streptomyces sp. NPDC004647. NCBI lineage: Bacteria > Bacillati > Actinomycetota > Actinomycetes > Kitasatosporales > Streptomycetaceae > Streptomyces > Streptomyces sp. NPDC004647. Next base: position 4,241 of record NZ_JBEXKU010000060.1, read on the forward strand.
GGATAGCGCGTTTGAAACTCTTTCATGAGGTCTTGGCAGCGGGGATCGTTGAGCAGAATGACTTCCACGCCGCGCGATTCGAAAGCCGCAAGATTCCCTGTAAAGGTAATGTCCTCTCCAACGACAAGGCGTTTGATACCGAAGAGAAGAATGGCTCCGGTGCACATCTCGCACGGAGACAGGGTGGTGTAGAGAGTCACCCCGTCATACGAACTCCGTCGCCCCGCATTTCGCAGACAGGACATCTCCCCATGGGCGATCGGGTCGTCGCGCTGCACACGCTCATTTCGACCTACAGAGATCAAGGAATCTTGGTACCGAAGTGCGGAACCTACAGGAACGCCCCCTTCGGCAAGCCCGAGGCGGGCTTCCTCAAGGGCCGCTTCGAAGCAATTCCTGTCCACTTCCGGGAGGGTAGTCATGGCACCATTCCATCATAGGCTGCTTCAGTGTTCAATCATTACGGTTTCTGACGCCGCGCAGAACCCGGCCGTTTCAAGGCACCCTCCTCTCGAGGACAATACCAAGCAACAGCAGGACGGTGGCCAGTTGAGCCACCATCCAGGCTATCCGGTAGCCGATGGTTCTTCTGTTTCGGATGGCCAGAAGTGTGAGGAACAGTTCGTCGGACCGTTCCAGGTCGGAAGTGTCCGTCCAGTGAACCCATATGACCGTGAGACACAGACCGGCCGCTATGCAGCTGGAGGCGAGGGCGGAGAACACCAGGACGCTCCCTGTGCTCACTTCCCTGGAAAAGATTGACAGCGAGATGGACGCGGCAGCCATCAAAATACCGACATAGGTGAGAAGAGCTTGCGCTTTCGAGTCCAGAATGCTTAAGCACGAGTAGAGATACCCGTGCTCGAATGCGTCGTCTTCCTTGGGCTGAAGGTTCCGGAGCGCCCTGAGATGGCGAGGTCCGTCTACTTCGGTATAGACACCTTCGAATAACCACGGGAACAACATTCGAAATCTGCTCACTCTTCCCCCTGGTCGGCGAGCTTGTGCCACCTGTGTGAGCGTAGCCGCCTGGTGTGCCGCCGTCCACGGGCCGGGCAAAGGAGCCCCAGCCGTTACCCCGTGCAGGTAAGCAGTTCACTCATCGCCGGCTGCCGCCGCGACTCCATGAGCATGTGGTGTAAACGGCGCTTGCCGCGTCGTACCCTCCGAGTTCATTCAGAAGAACCGTTCGCTGCGGCTACCGCGTCGGTTCCGGGTAGAAGTCGCGCGGGCGGCCCGTGGAGTCCTTGAGTCGGCCGAGCAGGCTCGACGGGTATTCGATCGCCCAGTAACTCAGCGCCGCGACCGGCACGGCCACCAGCAGCACGATCGCTGCGGCCAGGGGGAAGCCCGCCTGGCCCGCCGGTAGCAGTCCGGTTTTGGAGAGCTCGAGCAGGATCGGTTCGTGCCAGATGAAGAGGCTGTAGCTGATCAAGCCGGTGCCGGTGAGCCAGCGTGCCTGCAACAGCCCGTGCCAGCGGCCCCGTTGACGGACGTGGACCGTGCTGAAGAGCAGTACGGTCCACAGCAGGCTCGCCATCGGGTGGAAGAACGTCGACGCCGCGTTCTCCGGATGCGTGGTGAGCAACGACAGCCCGTACAGGCCCGCCAGCGCTGCCGCCCGCAGGGCCATCGCGGACCGGGAGCCCAGGCGGGCCCGTTGGTCGAGGGCGACCGTCAGCACGGCCAGTCCCATGCCTGCCGCGAACCCGCCGAAGCGGGCCTGCGGGCCGAAGTACACCGGCCAGTCGGTGTGCGGCACCTCGAGCACGTAGTGGGCAAAGGCGGTCCAGACGAGCGGCACGGCGTACAGCAGCAGGCAGCCCCCGGCGCACACGGCCACTCGCGCGCTCCTCAGGCGGAACGACCGGCAGGCTCGTGCCGCGAGTGGCCCGAGCACGACGAGGACGGCGTAGAACAGCACCTCCAGCGACAAGGACCAGGTGGGACCGATGGTGTAGAAGATCTGCCGCTTGTCGAAGACATGCGTGAACGTCAGATGCTCCACGAGGTCGAGCCAGTTGCCGGGCAGCGTCGGATTGCGAATCGCCCACACGACGAGGACCGCGAGGAAGTACAGCGGCACGATCCGGATCGCGCGACGGAAGAGGAAGAGCCGGGCCGGCCGGGCCGCGCCCCCGTCGATCGCCACGCGCGCGTACGTCAGGGTCAGGAGATACGCGGACATCACGAAGAAGAAGTCGATCACCTCGAGGGAGATCAGCGCCCCCACGAACGGGTTGTCCACCGGCGGGTGGGAGCCGTCGGCGTCGTACCGGAAGTACTGCTGCCAGACGTGGAAGACGACCGTGCTGAGCGCGGCGAGGCCTCGGAAGCCTTCGATCTCACGGGCACGGCTGCGGGCAGGCGCCCCCTCCGGCGGATGCTGCGGGAGGCCGGTGGTGTTCGTGGGATGGGTCGGTTCCTTGGGCCGGGTCGGCGTGGGGTGGGACAGCGTGGGATGGGACGGCGCAGTGCTCACGGTCCGTCCACCGCCTTCGTCGCGGCTCGGGGCGTGACCCGCCATTGCCGATCCCCCAACGCCTCCTTCAGGCAGGCGTGCCGAGCCAGCATGTTCTTGAAGTGGGTGTAGAAGAAGGTCGACACCAGCACGTACCGCCAGAACCATCCGCGGCGCCGCCGCAGTTCCGGTACGGCCAACCGCCAGGCGAATGCCGCCTGCACCAGGCCCGCGGACACCGTGAACAGCATGGCCAGCAGGCAGATCGGCACCGCCCAGTCGAGATTGTCGGGGCCCCCCGCCTTCCACGCCGAGTACATCAGGATGGGCAGGATCTGCAGCGCCAGCCACGGCTGCGCCTCCCGCCAGCCGAGCAGCACGAACAGCCCCGCCTTCTGGCGGAGCGTGAAGGCCGGGGAACGCAGCGCGCTCCACAGGTGCTTGAGCGAGACCTGGAGCCAGCCCTGTGCCCAGCGCGACCGCTGGTTCCACAGCGACTTCAGCGTGGTGGGCGCCAGTTCTCGCGAGATCAGCGTGCGGTCCATGGTGATCCGTGCGCCTTCGCTCAGCGCGCGCAGGCTGGAGTCGATGTCCTCGGTCAGCATCGATCCGTGCATCCGGGTCCGCGCGAGGAGGTCGGTCCGCCAGAACCCGTTCGAGCCGCCGAACACCCCGAATCCGTACAGCCGGGTCCGGCCCGGATGGCTCACGGCGTAGATCGTCTCGAACTCCACGCCCACCAGCTTCGAGACCCATGAACTGTCGCCGTTGCGGATCACGCAGTGGCCCTGGACGACGTCGTAGCCGTTCGACAACCAGTGCCAGGCGTGCTGGAACGCGTTCGGGGCCGGGTGGTGATCGGCGTCGAAGATGCCGACCACCTCACCGTGTACCCGCGTGACCGCGGCGTTGATGTTCTGGGCCTTCGAGGTGCTGCCCTCGACCGGGAGCAGCACCAGCCGCGGGTCGCGGCGCGCGAGCTCACGGAGGGTGTCCTCGACGGGCAGCGGGTGCGGCGTGTTGTACGCCAGCACGATCTCCAGGTCGTTCGGGTATTCCAGGCGGAGGAAGGACTCGACCGTTTCGACGATGGTCGCGGCCTCGTTCGGCAGGTACGCGGCGATGACCGCGCTGGCCGGTGGATACGGCTGCGCGGGACTGTCGGGCCTCGGTACGGCATCGAGCGAGAACAGGCACTCCAGCACGATCAGTCCCGCGGACAGCAGGAGTCCGGCGACCACGACCCAGTACATGGACGAGCCGATGTCCCAGCCCATCTCGTACGTCTGCTGGTACAGCACGAACGGCACGCCCACGCCGAGCAGGAGCACCATCAGCGGGGCCAGTGCCGGCAGCAGGGAGCGGACCGCCGCACCGACCGCCGCACCGAGGGGATTTCGCCGGCCGGGTGTGCCGCGCATCCACGGCGCGTACATGACCGGACGCAGATCCCGGTGGCCGAGCGCCTCGGCACTCGCGTCCCGGGCCTTCTCCACGGCCTGCGTGTGGTCGGCGCACTCGGCCAGCGGAGTCCATCCGATCGCCGGGGTCAGCCGGACGTTCTCGTCGGCGACGACGAACCGGGTGCCGGCCACCGTGTGCGCGAACTTCTCGAGGCTGCGGCGCGCCGTCTCCTCGTCGACGCCCGGCATCAGCATGAGCAGCCGGCCGTCGTCGTCCCGGCCGAGCCGGTCGCAGACGCTGCCCAGTCGCTCCGCGATTCCGGCGAGCCGCTCGGCGACCTCGCGGCGCACGCGTGGTCCCAGCCGGGATTCCAGGGCGCCCATCTCGGCCACGCCGACCACGGTCATGACGCCTCCGCGCCGGCCGGCTTCGGGGCGCTGCATTTCCCGGTCGAGTTCGTCGAGGAAGTGCGGCTGCGAGTAGAGGCCGGTACGCGGGTCGAGCAGCAGGTTCTCGACCGGCACGGGGACCCGGCGCAGCTTGGCCTCTATTCGCGCGGACAGCTCGGCGGTGGCGGATGCGGCCGGTATGCAGTCGTCCGCCCCGTGCCGCAGCATGTCCACGACATCGGCCGAGCCGGGGTCGGCGGCGACCATGAGCAGCGGCAGCGCCCGGCCCGCGGGGGCGGCACGGACCTCGCGGATGACGTCGAGCGCGTCCCGCTCGTCGTCCAGGGCGACGATGGCGTCCGGAGGAGCCTGCTGGACCTGGAGGTTCACTTGCCCGGGGGCGGCATGGCTCACGTCGTGCCCGGTCGCGAGCAGGGTCTGCGTCAGCTGCTCGAGCCTCGGTCCCGGCGTACCGACCGCCAGTACGCGTCCGCCGGTCGGGGGTGTGCCGTCACCGGTTGTGGGTGTGCCGTGTCGAGGGTCGGGAGCCGTCAGGGTCGCGTTCGGTGAGCTGTGGTGGTGCGTAGTGAGCACCTGGGGAGTTCCTTCCTTGCGGGGGGGGCGGCGTACGACAGCCGGTCGGGACACCACGGTGCGGGTCGCCCGGCCCGGGCTTGGGCCGCCGCGGGCGTCGAACGGCGCTGCGGGCAGCTCAGAAGATCTGTGCTGCACCGGTGTTGGCGCGTTTCACGGCGCGCAAGCGCCCAGGGGCAGGGCTTTCCGTGGGCAGGACTTCCCGGGTGCTCCTGCCGCGGCGTGGCGGCGCGTGCCGAAGTCCCGCGTGGTCACCCGTAGAGCCGGCTGAACCGCCGAAAGTGTCGGGTTCGTCAGGTCGTCGGGTTCGTCGGGTTCGTCCAGCGAAAGCACCAGGTCCGGTGCGGATGCGCCGGAGCCCGGCAGGCCTAGCCCGTCGAGGGTCCGGTTCTTCGACAGGGCGTACGGGGTGCCGGGCAGGTTGAACGGGATGCGGCGCGTGGAGTTGCCGGGCTGGAGCGGCGGGAAGAGGCGCAACGCTCTCCGCCGTCAAAGGCGCCGACGGCGCCGCAGTGGGGGCCGCGGTCAACAGCCTCCGGGCACGGCGCTCTTGGGACGTACTCGATGGTGACCGCTTCGGCTGCGGGCCGCTCCGGCGGGCGAGCGGTAACGCCACCCCTCGCCGCACGGAGCTCGGCGGGTCTTTTCGAACCGGCCCCGAGGGCCGATAAGCCGCTCGATCGCGAGGAGTCCGAGCGGGCTATGAGCAACAAGGCATGTGGGGACTGCCCTTCCGCGAACCGCCCGAACTCCCGGGCGCGCGCGGCCGTCAGCCCCCGGAACACGCGCGCGTGTTCCGGCAGGTTCCGCATGTATGTGGTCCCATCCTGGTCGGATTGTGGGGGGAGGACCGGAATTCGTGATGAAGGCTCACTGGCCGCTGTGGCAGCGACTGTCAGCACCGTCAGCCTCGTTGATCACTGTGACGTTGACCCTACTTGCGCGTAACACGACGGTTAAGCCTGGCCATTCAGCTGTGATGAGGTCTCCCGGCGGTCGCTCGCCACGCCGCGCCACGCGGCGGGTGTCCCGCGATGTGACGCAAAGGTCCCGCCCATTGGGGACTCATTGTCAGACCTCGGGCCTAAACTTGTGGGCATGTCCGACATCCCTGGCTCTGGTTCCATACGGTCCGCTGCTGACCTGGTCAACGAGCAGATCCGTGCGCTGTGGGCGCATACGGGGGGAGGCCGGTTATCGGTGGAGGAACGCCGTGAGTACGAGCGGCTGGTCGTCCAATGGGCGGAGGCCATGCGCTCGGAGGTCGTTGAAGCGGCGTGAACTTGCCGGCATCCGCGACTCAGGGGCGACGCGGCCGAGACCGGCGGCAGCGGAGCCTTACACGTACCGTCAGACCGCAAGCGGCACCTGCTCGCCCTCTGCCGGGCTCTGGTAGTGCGACCAGATCTGGTTCAGCTCGTGCTGGTAGTAGAGCGGGTACAGACCGGCGACGAACATGAGGATCAGCCCGATCCACGGGTTGCAGGTGGGCTGTATCCCGGCCGCCTGCTGCATCCGGGCAATGCGCTGACCGGTGTTGAAGACGGAGATGAACGGCGGAATGATCAAGATCCAGCCGAGGGCGATGGCCACCACGGCCATCGCCGGGTTGACCTCGATCCGCCGATCGAATTCCTGGGCTTCGCGATTCACCTTGTAGTACCAGACCAGGTGATAGATCCCCAGCGTGATCAGCGGCCAGATCAGCCAGACGAGAAAGATGTTGCGGTATTTGCCTGCGCGACCGGTCATGGAGGCCTCCCTGCCCGGTGGAGACGGATGTTCAGGGACCGCGCAGAGGCCCTGCGGTACGGGTGGCGGCCCACACCCGGTTGATCGTGCCCTCGTCACGCGAGGAACCTGCGGATCCGCTGCTCCCGGAACGGACTCCTCACTCTCCTCACTCCCAGTGCACCACGACCGGCCGGAACGCGCGCGACGGTGGAGTTCTCCGCCCATGCGCGCTGCGCGCAGCGGAGGACGGCGGACAGCAGAGGCGGGCAGCGGACGGCGTTCCCGGCAGCAACGAGGCCGGACAGGGCCGGATGCCGAATGACGGCCGCGCGTAGCGCATCGCTCCAGACGTGCGGCCGACCTCGCGCAGCACCTCGAACGCGCCCTGGCCGGAGATCCGTTCCCCAGGACGTGTCCTGGCTGCGCTGCGTGCGCCTGCCGTCCGGGGGCACGCGCCTCGCGTCGGACCGCGATTGTCAGTGGCCCCTGCCATTCTGAAATTGCCCAAGGAAGCCGTCCACCCGCGCTTGTCCGACGGGCGGGCACCGCCATGAGAAAACGCCGGAGGATCACCCCATGCTGACCACCACGTACGTCCCGGGCGCCCCGAACTGGCTCGACATCGGCACCCCCGACGTCGAAGCGACCACCGCTTTCTACGGCGCTCTGTTCGGCTGGGAATTCCAGTCAGCGGGCCCGGACGCGGGAGGCTACGGATTCTTCAAGCTCGACGGGAAAACCGTCGCCGCCGCCGGCCCGCTCACCGAAGAAGGCGCGGAGTCCGCCTGGACTCTGTACTTCCACACCGCTGACGCCGACGCCACCGCCAAGGCGGTCGAACAGGCCGGGGGAACCGTCCGCTTCCAGCCGGACGACGTCTTCACGGCCGGCCGGATGGCTGGTTTCACCGACCCCACCGGCGCCCAGTTCGCCGTCTGGCAGCCCGGCGACACCAAGGGGCTGGAGACGGTCACCGTCCCGAACACGCTGTGCTGGACCGAGCTGTACACGACAGACGCGGCTGCGGCGAAGGACTTCTACCATTCGATCTTCAGCTGGGATCTCGAGGAGGCTCCGGTCCCCGGCATGAACTACACCGTCGTCGCTCCGTCCGGTGGCGGGCCGGAGGCCCAGCACGGCGGCATCATGCAGCTCCCTGCGGAGAACCTGGAAGCGGGGACGACGTCGGGCTGGCATCCGTACATCGAGGTGACGGACTGCGACGCGACGGTCGCCGCGGCCGCTCGGCACGGCGCGACGGTGATCATCCCGGCCATGGATGCGCAGGGGATCGGGCGTCTGGCCATGTTCACCGACCCGTTCGGAGCGCGCTTCGCCGTGATCACCAGCGCCACTGAATGACCCGAGGCCGCTCCCGCCCCGCTCCCCCGGTCGCCCTGCCGACCCCTCCCCCGGTCGCCCTGCCGACCGGTTACCCGGTTTGCCCTGCCGACCGGTCATGCGGTCGCCCGGTCATGCGGTCGTGCGGTCATGCGGTCGGCACGCCGGACCAGCGACGGTCAGGAAGGAAGAGGGCCCCGCTCACCTGGCCTCCCGAAGGCGAGCCCATGGGATCCGCACCGTGCATCGGCATCGCGCCCATGCTTCGCCGGCTCACCAGGCCTCACCCAGGGACCTCACCCGGGCGTCGCCGGGGTCTCACCTGTCCTCCCCGGGGTCTCGCGACGCCGTGCCGCGTGCCCCGGGGAGGCCCCGGTGGCGCTCTGTCCACAGCCCGACGCCCCGCCGATCGGATCCTCCTAGACTGTCCGGATGACTGCCCTCGACAACGGTTCCGAGATGAGCGACAGCCCCGCGATGAGCCACGCCTCGCGGGTCCTGGGCCGCGTCTTCGGCTACGACTCGTTCCGGGGAGGCCAGCAGGAGATCATCGACCACATGGCCGCCGGTGGCGACGCGCTCGTGCTGATGCCGACCGGCGGCGGCAAGTCGCTGTGCTACCAGATCCCCGCGCTCGTACGGGAGGGTGTCGGCGTCGTCGTCTCGCCGCTCATCGCGCTGATGCAGGACCAGGTCGACGCCCTGAGAGCGCTCGGTGTCCGGGCCGGGTTCCTCAACTCCACGCAGGACCTCGACGAGCGCCGCATGGTCGAGGCCGAGTTCCTCGCGGGCGAGCTGGACCTGCTCTACCTGGCACCCGAGCGGCTGCGGGTCGAGTCGACGCTGAGGCTCCTCGACCGCGGCACGATCTCGCTGTTCGCCATCGACGAGGCACACTGCGTGGCCCAGTGGGGCCATGACTTCCGCCCCGACTACCTCGCGCTGTCCGCCCTGCACGAACGCTGGCCCGCCGTGCCCCGTATCGCGCTGACGGCGACCGCCACCGAGGCCACCCACGACGAGATCGCGGCACGGCTGAACCTGAAGGACGCCCGCCATTTCGTGGCGAGCTTCGACCGCCCGAACATCCAGTACCGCATCGAGCCGAAGAACGAGCCGAAGCGGCAGCTGCTGGAACTGCTGCGCAAAGAGCACTCCGGCGACGCGGGCATCGTCTACTGCCTGTCCCGGGCCTCCGTGGAGAAGACCGCGGAGTTCCTGGTGCAGAGCGGGATCGAGGCGCTGCCGTACCACGCGGGGCTCGACGCACGGACCCGCGCCGCGAACCAGGCGCGCTTCCTGCGCGAGGACGGCGTGGTCATGGTCGCGACGATCGCGTTCGGCATGGGCATCGACAAGCCCGATGTGCGCTTCGTCGCCCACCTCGACCTGCCCAAGTCCGTCGAGGGCTACTACCAGGAGACCGGCCGCGCCGGACGCGACGGCCTGCCCTCCACCGCCTGGCTGGCCTACGGTCTCCAGGACGTCGTGCAGCAGCGCAAGATGATCGAGACCTCCGAGGGCGACGAGCTCCACCGCCGCCGCCTCGGCGCCCACCTCGACGCGATGCTGGCGCTCTGCGAGACGGTCGAATGCCGCCGGGTATCGCTGCTCGCCTACTTCGGCGAGCACAGCACCGCATGCGGCAACTGCGACACCTGTCTGTCACCTCCGGAGTCGTGGGACGGCACGATCCCGGCGCAGAAGGTCCTCTCCACCGTGCTGCGGCTCGTACGCGAACGGCGCCAGAAGTTCGGCGCGGGCCAGATCATCGACATCCTGCTCGGCAAGAAGACGGCCAAGGTCATCCAGCACGACCACGACGCGCTGACCGTATTCGGCATCGGCACCGAGCTGACCGCTGCGGAGTGGCGCGGCGTGGTACGCCAGCTGCTGGCCCAGGGCCTCCTCACCGTCGAGGGCGACTACGGCACTCTGGTGCTCAACGACGCGAGTACCGGGGTGCTGAGCCGTGAGCGCGAGGTCCTGCTCCGTCGCGAGCCCGAGCGGCGGGCGGCACCGGCCGCCAAGGCCACCAAGTCCCGCCGCGCCGCGCCCGTCGAACTGCCCGACGAGGCGGTGCCGGTGTTCGAGCGGCTCCGCGCCTGGCGGGCGGCCACCGCGAAGGAGCAGGGCGTGCCCGCGTACGTGATCTTCCACGACGCGACCCTGCGCGAGATCGCGACCGCCTCACCATCGGCCCTGGCCGACCTCGGCACCGTGAACGGTGTCGGAGAGAACAAGCTGGCGAAGTACGGGCAGCAGATCCTGGACATCCTCACCGACGAGCCGAACGAGCCGAGCGAGCCGAACGAGCCGGAAGGCGATGTATCCGAAGGTGAATGAACGGACCCCGCTGAAGCTCTCCGAACTGCCGTCGAACTGCGGTGTCCCAGGAGCTGGTTGGGGCAGGCGGGGGCTCGGTTGCGACCCGAGGCCCGGCGCCGTTACGACGCCTGGCAGGTGACCTTCATCTGCCCCGCGGCGTGGTGCGCGTACGTCGGGCCGTGGTCGTTCCAGTCCTGGCCGCGGTCGAGCATCCGCACCGCGATACGGCCGTCATCGACCGGATACGTGCCCGCGTCGACGAGACGGCCGCGGTTGGCGCTCTGGTTGATGTAGAAGGACGCGTACGTGGTGTCCTGGTCGTCCGGGCCGGACAGCACCTCGTACACCGTGGGGCTGCCCGCCACATCGCGGTCACCGTCACCGTTGGGCACATACACCGCGACCGTGCACTCCTCGGAGTCATCGCCCACCGACCACCACCACAGCACGCGGTTGTGGCCGTCTTGCGTATCGCTGCCCGACATGGGAACGGCGGCGAAGGAGGTGTCGCACGAACCGCCTCCGTAGCCACCTGTGCTGACGTTGTACCAGCCCTCGATGCCGTCGTCGTACCGGCCGTCCTCGTCGTAACCGCCGCCCGCGGGTGACGAACAGCCGTGGCCCGCCCATGCGGAGTACGTGACCGGGTCCGGGTCGGCGGGCTTCTTCGGCGGCTTCGGGCGGGGAGAGTCCTTGTCGTGCGAGGGCTCGTCCGAGCGGCTCGGCGACGAGGACGAGCTGGGCGGCCTCTCCTCGGGATCGATCGGCTCGCCCGTCGGCAGGATCAGCGTCGGCTTCGGCGCATCACGTATTTCCGTGTCCGCCGCCTGGTCCGTCCGGGAATCCGAGCCGGAGGGGAAGGACGACGCGATGATCAACCCCATGCCGACCAGACCGGACACCGCGAGGACGGCGCCCACCAGAATGCCCGCCTGCCGGCGGCGCGAGAACGTCGTCCAACGGCCGTACAGAGTCTCCCGGACGATCCACGGCTCGGGACTGCTGCGCCCCGCCAACGGCGACCCGGACGGCCGTGGCCTGACGAAACGGCAGACGCACGGCCTGCCTGACAGCGATCTCTCGTGCCCGCCGCACTGCTCACACGCCATGGAAGATTTCCTCGGGTACGCATCGCCGACATGCGGGACCACTATGCATGAGGCTGCTATTCATAGGTAGGGGTGCGGTGTGAAGAATCCCAGGTGAGTGCGTGGGAACGCACCGACAAGGGGTCAGCCGCCCTTCAAGACCTTTCGCAGACTCCTGTCCAGAGCGGTGGCGACCGTGTCCTTTCCGGGGTCCCCCTCCAGCATCTTGTGCACCTTGGTCTGTACGAGCTCCGTGAACGCCGCGTAGTACGGAGTCACGGGCCGTGTCCGGGCGTTGCCGAGGGCCGCCTTCAACTCATCGGTGTATTCGGGAAGTCCGTCCGCTCCTTTCTCCGCAACCTGACCGGGGTCCTCGTCCTCGCCGCCCTCCTCATCCTTTCCACCCGAATCGCCCCCCGACGAACCGGCCTCCGACGAACCGCCGCCCGCCGAACCGCTGTCCGGCAGGGAGCACGCGGGGCCGCCCGGCTCATAGGACTCCCTCAGCACCGGCGCGAAGCCCGCGTCCAGCAGACAGCGCTGCTGCGCAGGCCGTACGAGGTACCGGAGCAGTCGACGGGCGTCGGCGGAATGGTCGCTGCTCTCGGTGATCGCGAGGTTCTGCCCGCCGAGCACCGACCCGGCCCGCCCCACCAGTACGGGCAGCGGCACCACCCCGAACTTGCCCTTGACCTTCGAGCCCTCCGCCGACAGCACGTTGTAGACATAGGGCCAGTTGCGCATGAACGCGACTTCCTCGTCCCGGAACATCTCCAGCGTGTCGCGCTCGTCGGCCGTAATGCTCTCCTTCGGCATGACCTCGTTGTAACGCTCGACGAGATCGCTCAGCCCCTGCTGGGTCTCGGGGGACCTTGCCCGCACCTCGCCCTCGCTGTCCACGAGTTCGCCGCCGTGCGCCCAGACCGCCTCCTGGGCGTTGACCGTCAGCCCTTCGTAGGAGTCGAGCTGGGTCGCATAACCCTTGGGAAAGGTCTGCTCGACCTGGTTCTCGTCCTCCACCTCGGCGGCGAGGGTGTTCAACTCGCCCCAGCTGGTCGGCGGCTGCCAGTTCTCGTCCTTCCAGATGTCGTTGCGGTAGTAGAGCAGGGCGGCATCCGTGTTGAACGGGACGGCCCAGGTCTCACCGCCGAGCCGGGCCGTCTCGGCCACCTGAGGCCACATCCCCTCGGGGAGGCTCCAGTCGAGGGGCCTGATCAGCTTGCCCGCGGCGAACTCCGCCGTCCATGCCACATCGATGTTCACCACGTCGTAGTCGGCGCTGCCCGACTGGAGCTCGGCCACCAGCTGGCTGCGTGCGTTGTCCGCGGCGGCGGGCAGTTTGACGATCTCGACCCGTACATCCGGCTGCGCGGCGTCCCATGCCTCGATCAGCCGCTGCCGTACCGGGCCCTGCGATACGTCCGAGGCCGTCGCCACGCGCAGCACCCGCTCGTCCCCCGCCGGCGGCTCGGGGTCCGGGGCCCCGTCACCGCCCGAGGTGCAGGCCGTGCAGAGCAGAAGCAGGGCGGCCCCCGCGACGGAGGACGTACGACCACGGGTACGGGTACGGGTACGACGACGGATAGGGACAGGGATAGGGATAGGGCTTCCGCTACGGCTACGGCTACGGCTACGGCTACGGCTACGGCGCTTCATCGCTCATGCCCCCCTGCACCTGGTTCGCCACTTGCTCCGCCAGCTTTTCGGCGGCCCGGTCCGGCCGCCCCGAGTAGCAGCCCGCTTTGTCCGGATTCTCGAACCGGCGGATCTGCGACGTGCAGCCGTCCAGCCGTACGGACAGGACGAGCACCCGAGTGCTGCGCTCCCGCCGCTGCTCCCTGTCCAACTCCGGGGCCGCCGCCTTGCCGCTGCTGCCCTGGGGCCGGTTGTCGCCATCGGTGATCAGCACGATCAGCGGCCGGGTGTCGTCGCGCGTCTCGCGCAGCGCGCGCGTGAGGACTTCGTGGACCGCCGCGCCCTTGGCCACCATCGGCTTCTTGGCGAGGGAGTCCGCCCAGGCCAGTGCCCCCGCCCGCTCGCCTCCCGGGGTGCCGCGCTCGACCTCCGTCCGGGCGTGGCTGGGCTGCCGCACCGACTTCGGATAGGACCAGATGCCGTAGGAGTCCTGGGGCCCGAGGCGCTGTATCGACTGACGCAGCGCGGCCTGAGCCATGGCGGCCTTCCCGCCCTCCGCCATCGAGCCGGAGACATCCACCAGGAAGAGCACCTGCCCCGGCTTGCGAGTCTTCGTGTACTGCGCCACGACGGTATCGGCGGTCCGGCCGTCGGCCTCTCCGGTCACCACCACCGCGTCTCGCAGAACTCCGGTGCTCGCGGCATCCGTCCAGACGCCTGAGTTCGGCCGGACGGGCTCACCGCCGCCGCCGATACCGCGCACGATGCCGTTCAGAAAGGCCCCGCTGCCTTCCCCGGTCAGCCACACGTGGAACTGGCGGATCGCCTCCGACCGCCGGTCGCGGTCGAGCGTCCCCTTCCAGCGGACCTCGGCCACCGGCATGTCGAGCGCGGGCACTCCCTGCGGGTAGTACGCGAGGAGCCGGGACTGCGCGTCGGCGGGCTTGCTGTTGGCGCACGCCGAACCCTCACGCTTGCCGAGGTTGAAGTCCGCGACGGCCTTCTCCGAGACCAGAGCGGCCGCCTGGCCGAGGTGCGGGCCCTCCGCCGAGGGGTCGGCGAGGGCGCAGAGCAGACTGTCGGCGTCCGGGGCGGGTACGGCATCGGTGCCCTGCTGCACCTGCGCCTCCACCCAGTCGGCGTCGCGGGCCTGGCCGCCCTCGAACTGGCCGTCGCGCACCTCGTACAGACCGACGGTGTGCTGCAGGCCTGTGCCGGAGGTGGCGGGATCGGGTCGCAGCAACGGCATGCGGGGCGCGACCTTCCGCATGGCGGCCAGCAGTTCGTTCCAGGTGCTGCCGGTGCGCTGTACGCGGTGTGCCGTCAGTTTTTCCTCCAGCGCGGCGGGGATCGCGAGCACCAGCGGTGAATAGCCCGCCGAACCCAGCCTCTCGATGTCGACCGGACCGGGTGCGCGTTTCAGCTGGGCCTGGATACGGCTGAGTTCGGTGCTCGACCCGGTCACGAGGAGGTCCGGCTGCGGTCCGACGTCCTGCAGCGGATCGAGGCAGGTCGCGGACTTCTTCTCCACGGTGGGCCGCTGCTGCGCGGCAGCCGGGGATCCGGTGGGGCAGGGCTCGGCGGACGTGCCCGGGACGGTGCTCAGGGGTGTGCCGGTACCGTTGTCGCGCCGGCCCGCCCAGGCGGTGGTCGCACCGAAGGCGTCGACGGTCTCGTTTGCCCCGGCTGCGAAGACGGTGAAGTTCGCGCGGCGGCAGCCGGCCGGGGCGTCGTCCTGCTTGCCGAGCGGCTTGCGGTTGGCATCGTCGGTCATGTATTCGGCGACGGCCCGCGAGACGGCGGCCCGGGTCTCGAGGCCGGTCATCAACCGGAGCTCCAGCGGGGGCCGGCAGCCCGACCTGCCGCCGCCGTCGAGGAGTACGTACGCCCCGAGGCCGATGGCGAGGAGCAGGGCGACACCGCCCGCCAGCGCGGGCTTCCATCGGTCGGTGAGCCACCGCGGGAGCCGCGGGAGCCCCGGCGGCCGGAGGAACTGCGGGAGCCGCGGGGGCCATGGGGACCGCGACTCGTACGGCGGCCTACCGTCGTCCGGCGGCCTGCCAGCGTCCGTGTCGCGGCCGGAGTCGGGATCGACCACCGTGCGCCTGACGGGCGGCGGCACGGGAGCGTGCGACACCGGGGGGTCATAACGGGCGATGACGATGTCCGGGCCGTCCCCGCTGCTGCCGCCCTTCGGCCCCCATCCGTCGCCGAATTCCGCCGGCCAGTGCGGGGTCGCCGCATGCAGACGGTCGTACAGGCCCTGCATCGTCAGATCGCCGGAGCCCTGCCCGACCGACTCCATGGCCGAGATGATCTCGTGGGTGAAGCGGCTGCGTGGCGCACCCCGAGCCGCCATCGCCCCTTTGCCCGCGCCCTGGCCCGCGCCCTCCTGGCCCGCGCCCCTCTTGCCCGCGCCCTCCTTGCCCGCGCCCTCCTGGCCCGCGCCCGGGTCTGCGCCCGTGCCCGAGCCCGGCTCCGCGCCCGGGTCTGCGCCCGCGCCCGAGCCCGGCTCCGCGCCCGCCTCCGCGACATGCACACCCGCCGACGGCTGGGTCTTGGTCGGCAGCGCGGAGCCCAGGATGTAGTGCCCGCTCTCCCCCACCCCGCCCCCCTCTGCCGCCAGACCGGAGTTGCAGCAGTCGAGGATGAACACCGCTCGCTTGACGTGCTTGGCGGGGAGCGTCTCCAGCACATGGGTCCAGGCGACCGCCGTCCCCACGAGGTTGACGTCGAGATCCGCGTCCCGTGTCATCAGATACAGCTGATTGTCGAAGGGGTCGCGGTAACCGTGGCCCACGAAGTAGAAGATCAGCAGGTCCGAGGTCTGCTGGGCGACCCGCTTCAACTCTCGGAGCCATTCACCCCGGCTGGGGGACCGCAGGACGGTGACCGCGTCGTACGGGACTATCCCGCGCGCCTTGTCGGACAGCGCGGAGCGCAGATCGTCCAGGTTCCGGTCGACGTAGTCCAGCGGCTCGAAGCCGCCCTCCGCCACGCTGGGCACACCGACGAGGAATGCCCGGGAACCGTTCCGCTCGGGTACGTGCGCAGGCACGGCTCAGGCACCACCGGTCGTGCCGGCCTCCAGCTCCGCCCGGATCCGATCGATGAGATCGGGGACGTTCTCGCCGGTGAGCTCGCTCTCGGTGATCCGCACCGCCGACCGGCCCGGCACCTGCACCTTCACGACCGTACGGCTGCCCTGGCTCAGCCGCACCCTGCTGCGCAGCCAGCCCGTCAGCGCGCTGACCAGGGCCCGTACCGGATCGGCCAGCGCCGTACCCGCCAGGTGCGCGGAGAGCGCCACGACGAGATCCTCGAGCGCTCCCGCCCTGCCCGGTGCGGGTAACGCCGTGAACGTCCAGTACCGGGTGAAGGACTCCTCGTCGTTCAGCCACCCGGCGATGCCCAGCAGCTCCTTGCTCTGGTCCGCACTGCCCTCGACACTGATCCGGATATCCACTGACGCCGCCCCGCCCCTCGGCTCCGCGCCCCCGTCGGCGCACACAATCCGTTACCCCCGCATGACGCACTGCCAATTGTGGTGGTTCCGGAGGCGGTTGGCCAGCGATTGACCCAGAGGCCTGTCCGGTGGCGTACGGACCCCGGGGCTTCAGCCCACGTCGGGGCAGGGCGTTCCGCGCGGCAGCTGGTACGGCGCCGCGATCCGGTACGTGCCCGGCTGCGGCGCGTGCAGCAGGGTCCACTCGTCCTCCGGCTCCCCCGCCACCGCCTCCTGGGACTGCTTGGTCAGACAGCCGTGGCGGTTCAGGAAGCCGTCACCGGACGGGTACGTCTCCGGCGGCTCGACGCCCTTGCCGTCGGCGTCGACCAGGCCGAGCCAGGGCGAGTACGGGATACGGATGAGGACCGGGCCCGCGGTCCTCACGGTGACGACCAGCTCGCCGGCGTCGGCCCGGGTCACCGTGGCGGGCGGGTCGGCCATCGGCGTCGGGCGGGACACCCGGTACAGCTTCCAGTTGGCATCCGACCACACCCGCTTCAGATAGGGCTGGCCCGCCTCGATCAGCTTCGCCTCGTCCACTCCCGCGGTGTCCGGATCGTCCTTCGGCAGCACCACGTAGCGCACCGCCCAGCGCTTCAGCCAGGCGTGGTAGCTGTCCGGGGTGAGCAGATTCTCCTCGTAGAAGATCGGATTGCGCTCGCGGTCGGCCTGCCGGTTCCAGCCGCGGGCCAGGTTGACGTACGGGCTGAGCGCGGAGGCCTCGCGGTGGCTGCGGGCCGGGACCACCTCGACCCGGCCGCGTTCGGCGTCGACCCGCTGCAGCCGGTCGACCAGCGGCGCCAGTTCCCTCGCCCAGGACGCGGCGGGGGTGGTGTTGATGACGTCGTCGACGGTCTTGGAGGTCTGCCAGCCGGTGACGGTCGCCAGCGCGATGCACAGCACGATCCAGCGACGGGAGCGGCGGGGCGTCCAGGGCAGCGCGACCACGAAGACGACACCGGCGAAGACGAGCGCGAGGCGGGTGATGTTGCTGCCGATCTGCGAATCGACGATCCAGGCGAGGAGCACGCCCAGGCCGTAGAGGGCGGCCGAGATCCGCACCGTCCGCCACTCCTTGGGCACCAGTGGCAGCGCGGCGGCGGCGCACAGGAACGGCGGCACCACGGACCCGACGCTCATCGGCTGCGTGCCGGAGAAGGGGAACAGCCAGGCGGAGATACCGACGACGACCACCGGCGCGACACCGAGCGCGTAGGCCGCGGGACGGCGTCCGTCCAGGAACAGCGCGGCGGCCACGATCCCGAGGAAGAGCCCCGCCACCGGGCTGCCGGCGGTCGCCAGCGCGGCGAGCAGCGCGGCCGCGCCGGCCCGGCCGTACATCCGGTAGCGGGTGCGCCAGAAGGGATCGCGCGGCCAGGAGAAGACGAGGGCGACGGCGCCCAGCGCGAACATGGTGCCCAGGCCGAAGGTCACCCGCCCGGAGACGGCGTTGCAGGTGAGCGCGAAGGCGCCCGCGAGAGCCGGGGGCAGGGGGTTCTTGACGCCGCCGCTGCGCGCGAGGATCAACGCGAGCAGGGCGCAGGAAACGGTCCCGGCGATCATCATCGTCGTCCGCACCCCGAGGACATGCATGAGATACGGCGAGACGACGCTGTACGAGACGGGGTGCATGCCGCCGTACCAGGCGAGGTTGTACGCGGAGTCGGGGTGGCGGCCGACGAACTCCGCCCAGGCGTCCTGGGCGGCCAGGTCGCCACCGCTGTTCGCGAACAGCATGACCCAGATGACGTGCAGGGCCGCGGCGACGACGAGGGTCACGAGGACGGGGTGAGTTGCGAGCCGACGCGACTGGCGCGCAGGAGTGCCATCCGCGTCCGTCGCCCAGTCGGCCCCGGTCCCGGTCCCGACGGCCGGGTGAGGCATCGTGACGCCGGATCCGGCATCCCTCCGGGACCGGGCGAGCACGGCTAACCGGCCCTCGACGCCGCCACCGTCATCGGCGCGCGTCGGATCCACAGTGGCAGCCGCGACTCCCCCCGGCTCAGGGGACGGCAGGGCGCATCGCTCGCACAACGGAGGCCGCAGGTTCGAACGATGCCGGGTACACGCCGCCGCAACGCGCTGATCCGGTCAGGCGCCTGGGCGTCGTCTGTGGGGCGGCTCATCACGCGCCAGGTGCCCGGTGGTCCACGCTCTCTTCCGTGCTCTCTTCCGTCGCTTGATCGTTCGCCTCCGGGGGCAGGAGCACGACCGCGTCGCCACGGGCAACACCGGCCGCGGACGTAACGCGGCCACAGCCCGCCTTGACGAGGTACTTCGGCATGCCTGTGCCCTCCCGGAATCATCGCTTCGCCCAGAAGCATCCAGGTATGTCCGACCAATCTGCTCGACGCTACGCCCGTTCGGCGGCAAAGACAGCCGCCGAACGGGCGACGCAGCGGCCGGGACGGAGCACCGCGTGAGGTCCACGGGCCCTGATGTGTGAGGGGGCGGAAGGGCTGACGCATCGCCCCGGGTGAAGCCCTGAGATCAACAGCGGCCGGGGCGTGCGTACACGGTTATCTCCGCTCCTGTGACCTCTCGCGTGCTGCACTTCTCGAAGTGGGCACGCAGAGTGGACCGCTTCACCGCCTCCCGGGCGGTCTCGTCGAACGGTTCCCCCGTCGGGTCGTGGACCGCGACGATGCGTCGGGAGTCCAGCATGCGGGCGCGAATCCGGTCGGCGGATATCTCCGTGCCGTACAGGGTGTGGGAGGCGACCGGGTCCTGGTCCAGGGCGAGGTCGGTCAGCCCGCGGAACTCGTACGCATGGACCAGTGTCCACACCCGCCGCCTGGACGGCATGAAGAGCAGGCCGTCACCGGCCGCGGATGACTCCCGCACGGTGTGGGCGACGGCTGTGACGTCATCGACACGGCTCTGCGGACTCCGCAGAAAGACCCCCGCGCCCAGCAGCACGACCACCGTCGCCGTCAGGGACACTGCCCGTCGCAGCAGTCGCGCACGCGACGGACCGCTGCGGTCGCGCAGACGCAGCCGGCCCAAGGCCCGGTCCAGCGCCGCTCCCGCGGGCAGCGCGAAGCCGACGACGTAGTAGAGGACATAGCGGTCCACGTACAGCGGCTTGATGATCGACACCAGCAAGAGCGCGACGGTGGGGACGATCAGCAGCGGCAGGGCGAGCATCCGCAGCGTGACCGGGCCCTTCGCCGAGACCTGGGTCCGAGCGGACACGATGCCCAGGAGAGCGAGCACGACGAAGCCCAGCAGCTCGATCGGGTCGGGGCCACCTATCCAGTCGACCTGCGCCGACTGCCGCATGCTGAAGGCGGCGAGGGGGATCAAGCCGACGACCGCGCATCCGGCTGCCACGCCCCAGCCTCGTACGGCCGCCCGCGGAACACCGGCGAGCAGCAGGGTCGTTCCGTGCGCCAAGAGCACCAGTATCGCCAACTCGTGTAGCAGAGAAGCGGTCAGCACCAGGGCGGCATAACCAGCCCACAGCCACCTGCACGGCCGGGAGGCGCCTCGCACCAGCAGACAGGTGGCCCAGGTGACGAGTGCGCACACCAGCGCGTACGAGCGTCCCTCCTGCGCGTACCGCTGCACCACGGGCACCAAGGGGAAGGCGAGCCCCGCCAGCAGCCCGGCCCGCGGCCCGGCGAGCCGGAGACCGAGCAGCCCGACCCCGGCGGCTGCCGCGGCCATCGCCAGCACCGAAGGCAGCCGCAAGGTGACGAGGCCACCGTCGAAGAGGGCGAAGAGCGCGTGCATGAGGACGTAGTACAGGCCGTGCACCGCGTCGATGTTCTCCAGTGTGCGCCACAGGTCGGGCAGACTACGGTGCGCCATCTCGTACGTCACGGCCTCGTCCCGCCAGCTGCTGCCCTCACGGCGTATCCCCCAGAGCCCCAGCACGAGCGACACCGTCAGAGGCGCCAGGACGGCCATGAGCCGCGGCATTCGCGCGAACGGTAAGGAGGCAGGGGTCGCGTGAGCCTTCTCCGCGAGTGTGATGACGGACTCCGTTCATGAACGGGACAAGTGATTCATGTCGTGGAGTCCAGCAGCCGTCGCACGATGGCCGACCCCCTCCTGCCTTGTCACACTATCGTCCGACCGTTCGACGGCGGGCTGAATACAGCGGCACCGGCCGCCGGGCAAGCCTGCCATCGCCGATCTCCCTCACCACGTAAGTGACCCTTTGCAAGGGTGAACCTCTGGGCCGGGAGCCTTCGCAGGGCCACGGAACGGGAGGCCCCGGCCACGCCCGCGGCGGAGAATCCAGCCGAGCGTCGCTCTTCCGAAGCGCCCGCCCGACCCGCCAAGTGACAGTTTTCACAGTCGAGTTGGAGGCATCGCGAACGCCTGAGGAATCGGCTGCGGGCGCGACGCGCCGCTTCGAAAACTTGTAGCAAATGACGCACTCCGAACACTACGGTCTTGATCATGAGATTCACGATCATTCAGCTGCCGGCCGCCACGCATCGAGAGCTCAGGCCCCGGATGCGTCGGACGCCGACCGCGCTACGTGATACACGCTGGACCCGCCGGACGTCAGGAGAGCGATGACCATGACATCCACAGGTGCTGTACGCGGAGACCGAACCGACGA
Organism: Streptomyces sp. NPDC004647; assembly: GCF_040609575.1. Taxonomy (NCBI): domain Bacteria; kingdom Bacillati; phylum Actinomycetota; class Actinomycetes; order Kitasatosporales; family Streptomycetaceae; genus Streptomyces; species Streptomyces sp. NPDC004647. The sequence continues at coordinate 25,299 of NZ_JBEXKU010000060.1, forward strand.
CTTACTCACGCTCTCGCAACTCTCCAACCGGCCCGACGCGGTCCGCGCCATCCTCGACTGGCTCGCTCGCCGGGCAGCGGGAACCGTCGCGCTGCTGAGTGCCGACGGAGGTGTGCTGGACCCACCGCGCGGCGGCGGTCGCCTCTCCGGCACCCTCCTGGCCACCGCCGCCACCGCAGTGGCCGACCTGCACCGGCGTGGCGCACGCTGCGCCGTCCTCGACGGCGACGGTTTCGACATCATGCATGTCGTCTCACTCGACACAGCCGGGAAGGCCCACAAGGCCCGCGAGGCGACCGCGGCCGCAACGGTCGGGGCGCCCCCGCACGCCGGGGACCACGCTCCCTACCTCGTCCTCATCAGCCCTGCGGAAAGCCGGCACGGCGTTCTGCTCGACGACACCTCGCGTGCGCTCAATCTGTGTTGGCGCGTCGAGAAGGCCGAACGCACCTACAGCCGGATCAAGTTCGCCGAAAACCAGCGCCGCGACGCCGTCCACCGCCTCCTCATGGCCGGCGATGTCTCTGCCGCACGACAGGTCGCCGCGACGCTGGGCGCCCAATTGCCGGGGGTCGCCCGTGTCCACGTGGTGGAGTGCCCCACCCCCTACCGACGGAACGAGATCGCGGAGCAGGTCGTCCGTTCGACACACGGCCGAGCGTGGGCCGTGCGCTGCCCCGTCCGCCGCAACCACCTCGTTGTCCTCGTACCGGCCGGCCCGGACCACGGACCCGACGCGTCCGCCGACCTGCTCGCGGAATCGATCACCGAGGAGTTCCCCGAGTGCCGGGTCGGGGTGAGCGGTGAAGTCACGCTGCACGAGACATCAACCGGTCAAGAGCAGGCTCTCCATGCTCTGGGGGTGGCGCGCAACACTCCTACCAACTACGCCTGCTTCGATGGTAGTACCGTCCTCGCGCCCCTCCTGGGCTCCCAAGGGCACCGCTGGGCCCAGGAGTTACTGCGGCACTGCCATACCTACACCCCGGCACGTCGGTCCGATCCCGACGCCGAGGAACTGCTGACCACACTCGACGCATGGCTCACTTTCGGCAGTGCGGCGGCCAAGCGCCAGCTCAAGATCCACCGCAACACCCTCACCGCCCGCGTGCACCTTCTCAATGACCTGCTCGGCCTGGACCTCACCCGGATCGACTCCCAGTCCGCTACCTGGCTGGCACTGCGTCTGCACATCGCGCAGAGACATCGGTCACCGGCCGGATCCGGCATGACGCAGCTGGCCGTTCCTCTCAACTTGCCGAGGAGTGCCGACCACGCCTCAACACTCAATCGGCTCTTGGCCACCGGCACCGCGAAGCTCTGGGCACGATCCCAGCTCCGCCCCCTCGATCGTGCCGACCTGCCGGCCGGTGTCGAAACGGTGCGGGCTTGGCTGCGCGCCGACGCCAGGCTCTCTGCAACGGCCACCACACTCGGTATCTCCCTTGCCGGCGCCCGTAAGCGGCTGCTGAGGGCCGAGGAAACGCTGAATTGTTCGCTCCTTCAGCCGCCGAGTGCGAAGTACGAATTGTGGCTCGCCATGCGCACACTTGGCGCAATCTGAACCACTTCATGATCTACACGACCGGTCACTGTCCATCGGACAACCGGCGCGAGCCTTCGCTGTGCAACTTGTTCCTGGCCACTCCACTTCGCCACATCTAGAGTCATGGACATGCCCGAAGGTGCCGAAGCTCGATAGACCACTTGAGCTTCGGAGAACGCGCCTTCAGCGGCTGGATGCACCCGGCTCAACAAGCTCGGGAACATGGGTCTTCACTGACGGCCCGTAACAAAACGGGAGGACAATCCACATGAAGCGCAAATTCGCGGTGGCTCTCAGCGTTGTCACTCTGGGCGCCGCAGGCGTGATGGGCATGGCACCCGCTGCAGGCGCCGCCACCACCGGAGAGGTCGGCGCGCAGGCAGGCGCCTTTTACGTCTTCGAGAAACTGAACTTCAACGGCAAGAGCGCCTCCTTCACCCGGTCGGACAAGAACCTTGCCAACAACCTCTGGCCCGGTTCGTCGAGCAGCCTCAACGACCAGATGAGCTCGGTGAAGAACCACACGTCCCACTACGTCAAGCTGGCCGAGAAGGCCAATGGCGGCGGGGCGACCTACGTCTCGGAGCCTAGGAGCCAGGACAAGAACCTCGGCGAGAACAACGGCCGCCCCAGCGTGAACAACAAGGTCAGCTACATCAAGATCGGCTAGCGGGGCTGGGGGCGCTCGCGCACGTCGAGCGCCCCCACTAGCGGCGAACAGAGAGGTCCGCTGTGTCTTTCCGTCCCAGGGTTGCCGCCATGTCTCTCATCCTGGTGGCAACCGGTTGCTCCACGGCTCCGGTGGAGCGGCCGCAGCAGGAGGCTCCGGCCGTTCCGGCCATCACCAAGGAGGAGGCCCGGAGCCTGGCTCTGCCGTTCGACGCGTACGAAGTGTCCACGGCAGACATTCACACCATCGAGTCCGCCGAGGACATCCTGCTGCGTGACTGTATGCGGGACAAGGGAATGGACTGGCAGCTCCTGCCCAGGCCACGCGGTGGAAACCCGGACTACCCCAACCGTCGCCGTTACGGAGTCATTGAGCCGAGGATTGCCGCTGAATTCGGCTACCATGCACCGCCCGAATCCCCTGAAATCCTGCAGCGCAAAGCGGATTGGGACGAACGCATCGCGGGACTGCAGCGCTCGGAACAGCGCGCTGCCTACGGCAAGAACGGCGTGGGCGGGTGCTGGGAGAAAGCACACGAGCGCCTGCTGCAGAACGTCCGGAAGTCCGACCACGAACTGTTCAATCAACGCATAGGACAGAACTTCGACAAGTCCCAGCGCGATGCCGAAGTTGTGAAAGTTTTCCGCGCCTGGAGCACCTGCATGAAAAAGGAGGGCTTCAGCTACACCGATCCCCTCGAAGCCATCGGCGATCCACAGTGGGAGCAATCACCGCGGCCGAGCTCACGAGAAATCGATGTCGCCGAGGAAGATGTGCGGTGCAAACGGGAGACCGATCTCGTGGCCACGTGGAACGGTGCGGAATCAGCGATCCAGAAGGAAACCATTCGCTCTCACGCGGACGAATTCCGTGCCTTGAAGGCAAGGAAGCAACTCCGTCTAGAAGCGGCACGCCGGATCCTCGAGCACCGATGAAGACACCGGGGCGAAGCGTGCCCCTAAGCGGCCGTCAGCCCGAGTCCGGACAGGGCGTACCTCGCGGGAACTCGTACGGCGCCGCCAGGCGGTACAACCCCGGCTTCGGCGCGAGCAACCGCGTCCACTCGTCGCCCGCCTCATCCTGCTCCGCCTTCACCAGGCAGCCGTCCTTGTTGACGAAGCCCTTCCCGTTCTCGTCCGTCTCCGGCGGCTTGATGATCCGGCCGTCGCTGTCCACCAGGCCCAGCCACGGCGAGTACGCGACGCGGATCAGCACTGTCCCCGCGGTCTTCACATGGATGGTCAGCTCACCCGCGCCCGTGCGGTCCACGGTCGCCGGCGGGTCGGCCAGCGGCGCCGGCTTCCTGACCTGATAGAGCTTCCAGTGAGCGTCGTGCCACACCTTCCGCAGATACGGCTGGCCCTTCTGCACCAGCTCGGCCTCCCGCATCCCCGACTCATCCGGATCGACCGCCGGCAGCACCACGTAGTGGACCGCCCAGCGGCGCAGCCACTTTCGATAGTTCGTTGAGTCGAGGGTGCCGTCGTAGAAGAGCGGGTTGCGTTCGAGATCCGCCTGCCGGTTCCAGCCCCGGGCAAGGTTGACGTACGGCGCGAGCGCCGAGGCTTCGCGATGGCTGCGTGCCGGGACCACCTCGACGCGGCCCTTCTCCGCGTCCATCCGCTCCAACTGGTCCAGCAGCGGCGCGAGCTCACGCGCCCAGGACGCGGCAGAGGCGGTGTGCACTACATCGATGGCCGCCTTCACGGACCCCCAGCACACGAACCCGACCAGCGCCACGACGATCGAGATCCACTGTCGGGAGTGGCGCCGGACGTAGGGCAGGGTGGCCAGCAGCACGGGACCGGCGAAGACCAGTGCAAAACGGGTGACGTTGCTGCCGATCTGCGAATCGATCAGCCAGGTCAGCACGGTTCCGAAACCGTAGACGGCTGCGGCGATCCGGACGGTCTTCCACCCATCGGGGACCAGGAGGAACACGAGCACGGCGTAGACAGTCGGCAGCGAGGCCGTCCAGATCGATATCGGCTGCGTACCGGAGAAGGGGAAGAGCCAGGCGGACAGGGCCACGACGCCGACCGGCGCGACGCCCAGCGCGTATGCCGCAGGCCTGCGTCTGCTGAGGAACAGTGCGGCTGCGACCACGCCCACGAAGAGCCCCGCCACCGGACTGCCCGCCGTCGCGAGACCCGCGAGCAGCGCGGCCACCACGGCCTTCGTCCGCCGCTTCCCGCGCCAGCGGTGCGGCCAGCAGAAGACCACCGCCACGGCCGCGAGCCCGAACATCATGCCGAGGGCGAAGGTCACCCGACCCGACACAGCGTTGGAGAGGAAGGCGAAGACGCCGACGAGCGCCGGCGGCAGTGGAGACCGGACCGCACGGACGCGCACGAAGATCAGTGCGAGCAGGACCGCGGAGAGCGTCCCGGCGATCATCATCGTCGTACGGACGCCGAGGGTCGACATCAGATACGGGGAGATCACGCTGTACGAGACAGGGTGCATGCCGCCGTACCAGGCGAGGTTGTACGCGGAGTCGGGGTGACGGCCGACGAACTCCGCCCAGGCGTCCTGAGCCGCGAGGTCGCCGCCGCTGTTCGCGAACACCAGCAGCCAGGTGATGTGGCCCGCGGTGGCGACGGCGGTCGTGATCGTCACCGGGTGGCTCAGGAAGCGGCGCCATCGCGGACGGCTGTGCGCCGGGGGCGCGTCGCCTTTCCGAGTGCGTCGCTGGCCGGGCAGCGGGATGCGCGTGCCGCCACCGGTGCTCCGGTCTTCGGCGCGCGTCGGGTCCACGGTGGTCACTACGGCTTCTCCCCGTCTTCCCCGGCGCCCTGCCTGAGTTCGCGCCGACCCGCCTCGGTACGTTCCCCTGCCGGCCGACCCGAGGGCCGTACACGAGTCGGGTTCGCGACGCTAGCACGGGCCTCACGCCTCGGCCCGGCCCGGCTCGGCGCTCTTCGGGAGGGCAGCTCCCGACTCGGTGGGGGACACACAGCGGGGCCGGCCGCCGCGTTCGCCCCGCGCCTGCGGGCCGCCCCGGAGGAGATACGTCAGGTCCCGGGCTTGCGGCCGTAGACGAAGGTGTCGTCGCCGTTCTTCAGCAGGCTCCAGTACTTCTTGGCGTCGCCCTTGCGCATGTTCACGCAGCCGTGCGACCCCGGCGGCGACCAGACGCTGCCGCTGATGGAGTGGAACGCCTGCCCGCCGTCGAAGAACTGGCTGTACGGCATGGGGACGTTGTAGAGCGTGGACCAGTGGTTGATGTTCCGGTGGTAGATCTTCTTCGCACCGGTCCGGGTCTCGTGGCCGTTGCGTCCCGTACGCACCGGCACCGGGCCGTACTTCAGCGTCCTGCCGTCCTGTATCCAGCTCAGCTGACGGGTCAGGTCGACGCAGGCGATACGCCCCTTGTTGGTGGGGCACCTCCCGGCCTTGTTCGGGTTGCTGCCCGCGGCCTTCTGCTGATTCATCAGCTTCATCACCCCCCAGGTGACGGGCCCGGCATAGCCGATGTTCGGGCTTATGCCGTGCTTCGTCTGGAAGGCGCGTATGGCCGTGCAGTCCCCGGACGACTGCCTGCCGTCCACCGTCCGGCCGAGGAACTTCTCGACCTGCTTCTGGTACGGCCCCGTCTGCGTCGAGCACGACGCGGCCTGCGCGGGCGCGCTGCCCAGGGCGACCGTCAGCGGTACGACCATCCCGACGACTCCGAGCGCCGCTCCCACCCGGCGGCGCACAGATCTCATTGCTCTCATTCGCTCTTCTCCCCACGTGAGTCCTGCCGTATAGGACAGGCGGCGGGGCGAGGAGGTTGTAGGAACACATGTCCCGAGAACGTCACAGAGCCCCGGGCGCAGGGATGGTGCTCCTGCGCCCGGGGCTCTGTGACGGCTCCGCGGTGATCGGGCGCCCCGTCGCCCGGACCGGGCCACGTGATCAGGTGACGGGATCAGGTGACGGGATCAGGCATGATCACGTGACGGGGATCAGGTGTGGTGACCACGTGACGCGGCCATCGTCGGCGATCACAGGATGCGGGCCAGCTTGCTGCCGAAGTCCGGCTCCGTCAGGTCCTTCTGGAGCGCGATCGGCACCTTCACCTGGCCGAGGCCGTCGCCCACGGTCATCGTGCCGACCTCCGTGCCCGCCTTCGCCGCGTGCGGCACCGTCTTACCGCTGTCGGTGAGGGCGATGTCCACGGTCAGCCCCGTCCAGCCGACCGCCGAGACGTCCTTGGTCGCGACCACCGGGGTCGTACCACCGAGACCGTCGTCGACCCGTCCGACGACATCGCCCTTCTTGACGACCTTGCGGGATGTCAAGGAGTCCCCCGCGGCAGTGATCAATGCCTTACTCGCGTCGACGGCGCCCGTCAGAATCGAGTTGTCGGAGGCGGCCGGCGGCTGCCGCAGCACGGCACCGATGACCAGCTGCGTGGTGCCGCCGATCCTCTTCTCGGATGCGAAGAGCAGATTGCCCAGCGCCGCCGTGCTGGTGCCGGGCTTGATGCCGATGCCGTGGAAGGGCACGAGCCGGTTCCAGTTGTCCTGCTTCTTGCCGTTGCGGTCCACGTAGGAGGGCTTGGCGACGATCTCCCGGAACACCGGGATCTGCATCACCTTGCGCCCCAGCTTGACCTGGTCCTCGGCGGTGCTGACCGTCGTGGACTGAAGGCCGCTGGGGTCGGTGTAGGTGGTGTTCTTCATCCCCAGCTCCTTGGCGGTCGCGTTCATCTTCTTGACGAACGCCTCCTCGGAGCCCGCGTCCCAACGCGCCACCAGCCGCGCAACGTTGTTCGCTGATGCGATCATGATGGCGTTGAGGGCCTCGTACTCGGTGAGCTTCTCGCCCTCTTTGGTCTCGACCACCGACTCGTTCTGGGCGCCGAGGGCCGCATCGTCCTCGGCCTTCTTGTCGACCGGGATCTTGGAACCCTGGCCACCCTTCTTGAGCGGGTGCTCCTTGAGGATCAGGTACGCCGTCATCGTCTTGGCCACGCTCGCGATCGGAACAGGCGTCTGCTCACCGGACGTACCGAAGTTGCCGAGGCCGTCCACGCCCACTGCCGCCTGCCCCTTCGCGGGCCACGGCATCGACGGCTTCGCGCCGTCGAAGGCGTAGCTCTCACTCGCGGTCAGATCGAGCGTCGGCTCGGGCAGCGGACGCAGCGCCTGTGCGGTCGCGAACACGATGGCGAGGAGCACCGCGAGTGGCGTCCAGATCTTGACCCGCCGGACGACCGTCCGCAGGGGGGTCTCGGGCGGGGGCGGGGTGTTCGTCAACTGCGCGAGCAGATCGAGCGGGCCGGACGGGCTTTCGTTCGGCTCGGGCGGCAGCGGCTGCTTCTTGGTCCGCTCGGACTCGGGGAGGGGCGGCGCACTGGTGGGCCGCGGAGGGGCGGCGGGTGCCGGGGGTGCGGCCGGCGGCATCGGCGCCTTCGCCTCGGCGGCCTCGGCCGCGCCCGACTTCCCTTCCGCGGGCTGCGGCTTGCGGGGCGGCGCCTGGTCGTCGGACTTCAGCGGCACGAACCGGCTCGTCCGCTCGGCATCGGACTCGGGTTTCCGGTCCGCGGGCCGTACGGCTTTGAACGCGGTCGTCTGCTGGTCGACGGCCTTCTCCGAGCGATCGGCGGGCGGCTCCTCGTCCGTGCCCTCGCGCTCGGTGGGCCGTACGGCCTTGAACATCGTGGTCGGCTGATCCACAGCCTTCTTCGCGCCGTCTTCGGGCTTCGCCTCTGCATCGGTCGCCGACACGTCGGCGGCGGGCTTCTTCTCGTCCGCCTTGCGCGGCAGCGTCCCGAACGCCGCGGTCACCAGGTCCGGCGCGGACTTCGCGTCGGAGCCGCCGGGCGCGGACTTGGCGGCGGAGCTTTCCTGCACGGGCTTCGCGGCGGAATCCTCCGTCGCGGGCTTCGCGTCGGAAGTCTCCGGCCCGGTCTCGGCTGACGGCTCCTCGTCGGTCGCTGGGCGGGCGGCGGCCTTGGCGGGCTCAGCCGGCCGTTCCAGCGGCTTCTTTACGTCCCCCGCGTCCTCGGGCGCGCCGTCCTCGGCCACGCCCCGCTCGGCGTCCCCAGCGGGCTCCTCGGCCGCTCTGCCGCGCGACGCCCCGGACTTCACCGTCCCCCGGTCCCCGGCTTCCTCCACACCGGAGGAGACCGGCTCTTTCCGCGACTCCTCGTCCTCGTCCGAGTCGTCCGGCCCGGTCGAGGCCGACGGCTCCTTGTCGGCCGCGGTGCGGGCAGCCTTGGCCTCCGCGGCTGGCTTCTTCGCGTCTTTCGCGTCCTCCGCGTCCCCGGACGCGCTGTCGGCGGCGCCCGGCTCGACGTCCCCAGCGGGCTCCTCGGCCGCCCTGCCGCGCGACGCCCCGGACTTCACCGTCCCCCGGTCCCCGGCTTCCTCCACACCGGAGGAGACCGGCTCTTTCCGCGACTCCTCGTCCGCCTCGGCGCGTGCCGCCTCAGCCTCCGCAGCCGGCTTCTTCGCGTCCTCCGCGTCCCCGGACTCGCTGTCCTCGGCCGCGCCCGACTCGGCGTCCTCAGCAGGCTCCTCGCCCGCCTTGCGCGACTCCCCGGACTTCGTGGCCGCGCCCCCCGTCCGCCGCTTCGGCAGGTCTGTGGCGGGCTTGTCGGACCGGTCGGCGGTCGAATCGCTCTCGGCAGTGTCGGCGTCCGCGGCGGTGGTGCTGTCCGACGTCGGGGACGCAGCGTCGTCCGCGTCCCCGCCGGCCACCCATGCCGCTACAGCCGCACGCAAACGTGCGTCGCCCTTGTCCGGCTGGTCCTGCTGGTCCTGCTGGTCCTGCTCCTCGCCCGCAGGTTCGTCCGCGGATACGCCTGCGGGTTCGTCTGCGGGTTCGTCTGCGGGTTCGTCCGCAGGCTTCGCGTTCTCCAGCCGCGCGCCGTCGGACGCGCCAGGCTCCTCCGCTGTCGGCCCGTCAGGCTCGTCAGACCCGTCAGACCCGTCAGGCTCGTCAGGCTCGTCGTTGGCGTCGGCTGCGTCGGTGTCGACGGCCGGTGTCTCGCGGGCTGTTGCGGCAGCATCCGGATGCGACGAACCGTTCGTCGCACCCCTGCCGGAGGACGACGCCGCACCCTCGCCGGACGGGGGCACCGCTTCGCCGGGGGATTCCCGGAAGACCGCTAGCCGCGGATCACGTTCGCCACGAGTCGTCTCCCCCGACGACTTCCGCTGCTCCGATTTGCCGGGGGACTCGCCCGCCACCGATGCCTCCTCCATACGTAGCGCGGCCCGTTGCCGCCTGTCCGGCGTCACGCCCGCTGCCCATCCGCTCTACCAGTTTCCAGCCCGACGGCAAGTGCCACTCGCCGCCACGCTGCCCATGCCCGCTCATGCCCGCTCCCGCACCCCCGTCGGGCCCCGCCGACCTGCTGGACGAGAACGACATACCTATCGGTTCCCGCACGAAGCACCCAGGCGCTCTCGACAGATAAGTGTGAGAGGGGTCACCCTGTCATTCATCCACGCGGGGAGGCATGGATGGGCAAGAGCCGCAGAACAATTCCGGAGGAGCTTCTGCTTCTCGCCTTGGACCCGACCACGGGTACCACGGCGCAGCCGCAGTCGCTCGACCTCGGCCTGGCCGGGGCCCAGCTAGTGGAGCTGGCTCTGGCAGGACGGATAGCCCCTGACGGGGATCGTATCGCCGTGGTGCTGCCACGGCCGACAGGAGATCCGACACTGGACTCCGCGCTCGAGCTGCTGCGCCGTCGTGGCAGCCCGGTCCGCGCTGTCCACTGGATCGGCGGGCCCCGCCTGGGGCTGCGCCAGACGTACCTCACACACCTGGAACGGTGCGGCATGGTGCACGCCGTGGCCGGCCAGATGTGCGGAGTGCTGCCGACGACTCGCTACCAGGCGACGGAGACGGCGATCAGCCGGGAGATCCGAACCCGGCTGGACAACGCGATCCGGACCGGCGTACCGCCGGACCCGCGGACCGCTGCGCTCGCCGCGCTGGCCCATGCGGTCGGACTCGGCAAGCACCTGTACCCGGGGAACGAGGGGCGGTCCTCCCGCTCCCGGCTCCGGGACCTGATCAGGCACGACCCGATGGGCGGACTCGTCGCGCACGCCGTGATGGACGTGCAGAACGGCGTCGCGGTGCAAACACGGCGTACACCGGTCCGTGGAGCCGCGGCAGAGCCCGCGGGCCTCCCGGGCCCGTCCCGGCACGGCGGCATGGTCCGCGCCGTGGCCCACTGAGCACAGGAGACGGAACAACCCACTTTCGACCCACCCCACCGCACCACCCACCAAACCGCTTCACCAGCGCACCGCAGTACCCCTGACCGGTTCGGGAGCCGCTGTAAGCGCGCGGGGTGGCGGTCCGGCCGCCCGGACGTCGGCCGGACCGCCACCCCGCGCGTGCGTTCACGGACCTCCGTGCGTCCACGGACGTCGGCGCGTTCACGGATCTCCGCGTAGCCTCATGTGCTCGGACAGGAACCCTCTGTTGCCATTTCCCAGCGCCGCCGCGGCCAAGAGTGGCAGTCTGCTGGACATACAGCGGTACAAGTCGGAGGTGCAGACCCCGTGGCGTCCAACGTCAATCCCACGGTCAGACGACGCCGGTTGGGCCAGGAGCTGCGCCGGCTCCGAGAGCTCAAAGGCATGACGGCCGAGGAGGTGGCGGAGAGGCTGCTCGTCTCTCAATCGAAGATCAGCAGGCTGGAGAACGGCCGCCGCAGCATCAGCCAGCGCGATGTCCGCGATCTGTGCGGGGTCTACGAGGTGGAGGATCACCGGATCGTCGACTCGCTGATGCAGATGGCCAAGGATTCCCGCCAGCAGGGCTGGTGGCACGCCTTCGGCGACATCCCGTACAGCGTCTACATCGGTCTCGAGACGGACGCGGCGTCGCTGCGGGTGTACGAGCCGCAGGTGATGCCCGGCCTTCTGCAGACCCGTACGTACGCGGAATCCGTCATCGCCGGCGCGCTGCCGGAGGCTTCATCGGCCGACATCGACAAGCGGGTGGAGGTCCGGCTGCGGCGCCAGGAGCGGATCGGCGCCGAGAATCCGCTACGGCTGTGGGCCGTCCTCGACGAGTCCACACTCCGCCGGGTGGTCGGCGGGCCCCAGATCATGCGCGAACAGCTCGAGCACGTGGTGGAGCTCTCGCAGCTTCCGCACGTCACCGTCCAGGTCATGCCGTACGCCATGGGCGCGCACCCGGGCGTCACCGGGCAGTACACGATTCTCGAGTTCCCGGACGCGTCCGACTCGAGCGTGGTCTACCTCGAGGGCGTGACCAGCGATCTGTATCTCGAGAAGGCGAACGACGTGCAGAGCTACAGCGTGATGTACGAGCATCTGCGGGCTCAGGCGCTGAACGTCGACCAGACACGACAGTTCATCTCCGACGTCGCCAAGGAGTACGCACGCGGATAGGAGGCGGCACGGTACAACCTCGTCCCTGCACGGCGTAAGCCCTCTGCAGAACATGTCATCCGGACGAGTGAACGACTGCTTCGGGCAGGGGAGTTGGCGAGTAGCGTCGATCACGCCATCAAGAGCGTTGGCGAATCCCCCCAACCTGCAAGCAAGACCGGAGCAGACATGGCAATTCAGCAAGGCGTTACCGGAAACTGGATGAAGTCCTCGTACTCCGCGGGGAACGGTGCATGCGTGGAAGTCAAGTCCCCCGCCCCGAGCACGGTGGCGGTGCGGGACTCGAAGGACCCCGAAGGCCCCTCACTGGCGTTCCTGCCCGAGTCGTGGACCACCTTCGTTGCGGAGGTGCAGCGAGGGACGTACGACCTCGGCTGACCGATCCGCGGATCCACACGACGCACACGCAGAACCGCACAACCGCACATCTCAGCACCGCGCCCAAAGCCCTCTCGACTGGCCCGCCGTCCCGGCCGAGGGGGCTCGGTGCTGTCCGGGGCCGGGCGGCCCGGATGGGGAGCGCGGGAGGGTGGGAGCGCGGGAGCGCGGGAGCGGTGGGAGCGCGGGAGCGGTGGGAGCGCGGGAGCGGTGGGAGCGCGGGAGCGGTGGGAGCGCGGGAGCGGTGGGAGCGCGGGAGCGCGGGAGCGGTGGGAGCGCGGGAGCGGTGGGAGCGCGGGAGGGTGGGAGGGTGGCGTCGGGTGGGAGGGTGGCGTCGGGTGGGGCGCCACGTGGCGTCACGTCGGATCCGGCCAGGCGCGGGGCAGGCCGAGTCGGATCAGCGGAGCTGATCGACGTAGCGGTCGGTGCCGGGCACGGTCGGGATGAAGGGAGCCACCAACTCGACCCGCCCGAGGCCGGATCCAGCGACCTCCTCGTCCAGGCCCTTGAAGCGCTCCGCGAAGCACTCGCGCGGACCCTCCTGCAGAAACCACAGCAGGGTCAGCCGGGTGCCCACACCCTCCACCTGCTTGACGTAGGACATCCGGTCCACCGGCAGCGGTGTCGGCCGGAAGACCGTGACCATCGCAGCAGGAGAGCCCTTCAGCCGCTTCGGCAGATGCTTCGCGCGCAGCCACTCCAGCAGTTCCGTACGCTGCCCCGGGCTCTCCGCGTCGATGACCTCGACGACCAGGCCGGCGTAGGGATGGTCGAGGGCGTGGAAGTCGCGCGGGCCCGCGGCGCCGTCGCGGTAGACGGTCACCTCGTGGTCCTGGAAGGCCGTGAAGACATGCGTCCGTTCCTGGTGGACGCGACTGTCCCGGCCCAGTCGCCTGTTGATGCCGACGGTCCACTTCATGTGGTCGTCGTAGCGGCCGTCAGTGATCCAGTAGACCGAGATGTAGCAGCCCGCCGTGACGGGCTGGGCGACGGCGGAGCTCTCGGGGTAGCGGAGCAGCTGGAGCTCACGCGTGGCGACCCAGCGGCGGCCCGCGTACATCCAGGGCATCGCCATCGCGCCGGCGATGAAGTGGTCGTCCTCGTACCAACGGTTGTAGGCGAACTCATGGCCCGGGTGGGGCTCGACCATCGTGATCAGGGCGTGGCCCGGGTGCACTCCGTACGGGCCGACGGCGGCCAGCTCCGCGTAGACCTCGCTGCGCGTCTCTTCTGTCATGACACAGGTGTAGCTGACGTGTAGTCAGATGGGGAGAGGGGCCGGGGCCCCGAAACGGCGACGGCGCCGAGGACCCGTACGCGGCTCTGGCCATCCCGCACCACCGGCGAGTAATCTGACGAGGCGTCAGGCACGACGATTCGTCGCCACCGGGAGGAGCTCATGCTGCTGCGGGGCAAGACCGTGATCGTGTCCGGAGTCGGAGCGGGGCTCGGCCATCAGGTGGCGGCCGCCGCACTGCGCGACGGTGCCGGCGTCGTGCTCGGCGCCCGGACCGAGGCGAACCTCGCCAAGTCCGCCGCCGAACTGGATCCCGAGGGAGGGCACTCCGCCTGGCAGGCGACCGACATCGGCGACGAGGCGCAGTGCGAGGCGCTGGCCGCACTCGCTCTCGCACGGTTCGGGCGGATCGACGCCGTCGTCCATGTCGCCGCGCTCGACTCGTACTTCGGCGGTCTGGAGGACGCCGACTTCGCCTCCTGGGCGAAGGTCCTGGACGTGAATCTGCTGGGGACGCTGCGGATGACGCGCGCCTGCCTGCCCGCCCTCAAGGAGCGCGGCGGATCGGTCGTCGTCATCGGTACGCAGTCCTCGGTCGCCGCCCCGACTCAGGTGCGGCAGGCGGCGTACGCGGCGTCGAAGGGTGCGCTCGTCTCCGCGATGTACTCGCTCGCCCGCGAACTCGGCCCGCACCGCATCCGCGTCAACACCGTGCAGCCCGGCTGGATGTGGGGCCCGCCGGTGCAGGCGTATGTGCAGTTCGCGGCCCACAGCGAGGGCGTTACCGCGGACGAGGCGCTGGGACGGCTGAGCGAGCGGATGGCGCTGCCGGAGCTGGCTACGGACGGGGACGTGGCGGACGCCGCGGTCTTTCTGGCCTCCGACCGGGCGCGGGCGATCACCGGCCAGTCGCTGCTGGTCAACGCCGGCGAACTGATGCGCTGAGAGACACCGGGACACACCGAGATCCACCGGGACGCAACTCCCGCCGGCCGCTCCACGCCCGCGTGCCTGCCGGCCCGCATGCGCCACTGCCGGGGTTCAGGCCCGGGGATAGCGGGCGATCCAGCCCGGGGAGGAGACCACCGGACCGTGGAGGGCCGGGCCCTGGGTCATCTCCATGGCGAAGTCGTCGGCGAGTTCCAGGATCGTGGAGCGGCCTTCCAGCTCGGCCAGCCAGCCGGGCGGGAGGGCCGTTTCGCCGTGCATGGCCCCCAGCAGGTTGCCGCAGATGGCGCCGGTGGAGTCGGAGTCGCCGCTGTGGTTCACCGCGAGGAGCAGGCCGTGGCGTACGTCCTCGGCGACCAGTGCGCAGTAGACCGCGATCGCCAGCGCCTCCTCCCCGGTCCAGCCCTCGCCGAGGGACTCCACCCGGTCCGGTGTCGGCAGGCCCTGGCGTACGGCGCCCAGGGCGTGTCTCAGGGCGTCGGTGACCGGCTCGTGGCCGGGGCGGGAGGTGAGGGCGCGGAGGGCGTGCTGGACGGCGCTGTCGAGGTCGTCGCCCCGGGCGAGGCCGTGCACGACGACGGCGAACGCGCCGGCGGCGAGGAAGCCGGTGGGGTGGCCGTGGGTCTGGGCGGCGCACTCGACGGCAAGCTGGAAGACCAGCTGCGGTTCCCACCCCACGAGCAGCCCGAAGGGCGCCGAGCGCATGACGGCGCCGCAGCCCTTGGAGTCGGGGTTCTTGGGCTTGTCGAGGGTTCCCATGACGTCGTCGCCGAGACCGGTGAGGCAGGCCCGGCCGGGCTCGCGACGGGCGTAGAGCCACTCCTGGCGGGCGAGCCAGCCGTCTTCCTCGCGGCGCTCGTCCGGTCCCCAGTCGCTCTGGGTGGAGGCCCAGCGCCGATAGGCCCGGTGGATGTCGGTGGGCGGGTGCCAGGCGCCGGTGTCCCGGCGGACCTGGGCCCGTATGAGCCCGTCGACGGTGAAGAGGGTCATCTGGGTGTCGTCGGTGACCGCGCCGCGCCTCCCGTAGGCGGGTACGTAGTCGGTGACACCTTCCTGGCCGTACTCCTTGCGGATCTTCTCGAGCGAGTCGAATTCGATGCCGGCACCCAGGGCATCGCCGATCGCGCCGCCGAGGAGGCAGCCGCGGACCCGGCTGCGGAAGTCCTGCTGCTCGGCGCGGCCCCAGATGGCTCTGCCTGCTGCGCTCACTGCGTTTCCCTCCCGATCCCGGCCCCGGCCCCGTGCTGACAGTCGTCCCGGCGCAGCACTGTAATCGACCGGGAACGGTCAGCTCCGAACCAGGAACGGAATGTGAACAGTCTCCCGCCAGGTCGGTTTTTGATCGATTGATCACCGGGACTCAGCGGTCGACTGCCCGGATGCCGAGAAGGTACCCAACTGTCCGGGCGCGCGGAATGGGGCTCAGTCGCTGAGTACGGGAAGCAGTTCCGGGAGGTGGCCGTCGGAGGCGATGGCGGCCTCCCGGCGTTCCACGGCCACCTCTCCGTAGGTGGTCGTTCGAGGGCGGGAGGGGCGGCCCGCTGCGTCGGCGATGGCCGTCAGGTCCTGGATGGAGCGGTAGGAGCCGTAACCCGAACCCGCCATACGCGAGATGGTCTCCTCCATCAGCGTGCCGCCGAGATCGTTGGCGCCGGAGCGGAGCATCTCCGCAGCGCCCTCGGCGCCCAGTTTCACCCAGCTGGTCTGGATATTGGGGATATGGGGGTGGAGCAGGAGCCGGGCCATGGCGGTGACGGCCCGGTTGTCGCGGGACGTCGGGCCGGGGCGGGCGATCCCGGCCAGATAGACGGGCGCGTTGGTGTGAACGAAGGGGAGGGTCACGAACTCGGTGAAGCCCCCGGTCTCCTGCTGGATCTCGGCGAGCAGACGCAGGTGGCCGAGCCAGTGGCGGGGCTGGTCCACATGGCCGTACATCATCGTCGACGAGGAGCGGATCCCCAGCGAGTGAGCGGTCTTGACGACCTCGACCCACATAGCGGTCGGCAGCTTGCCCTTGGTGAGGATCCAGCGGACCTCGTCGTCCAGGATCTCGGCCGCGGTGCCGGGAATGGTGTCCAGCCCCGCTTCCTTCGCGGCGCTCAGCCACTCGCGGATGGACATGCCGGTGCGGGTCGCGCCATTGGCGACCTCCATCGGGGAGAAGGCGTGCACATGCATGCCCGGGACGCGCTCCTTCACGGCGCGCGCGATGTCGAAGTACACCGAGCCGGGCAGATCGGGGTGGATGCCGCCCTGCATGCACACCTCGACGGCGCCCACGTCCCAGGCCTGCTCGGCGCGGTCGGCGACCTGCGACAGGGAGAGGGTGTACGCGTCGGCGTCCGTGCGGCGCTGGGCGAAGGCGCAGAAGCGGCAGCCGGTGTAGCAGACGTTGGTGAAATTGATGTTCCGGGTGACGATGTACGTCACCTCGTCGCCGACCGCCGCGCGGCGTACGTCGTCCGCGATCCGGCACAGCGCGTCCAGCGCCGACCCGTCGGCGTGCAGGAGCGCGAGGGCTTCGGTGTCGGTCAGCCGGGTCGGGTCATCGGCCGCGGTCGCCAGCGCCGACCGGACGTCGCCGTCGATACGGGAGGGGACCATGCCGGGCGCGGCCGCTTCGCGCAGCGCGTCCCAGTCGCCGTACACATCGTCGAAGTCGTCCCGCCGGTCGGTGGTCCGGCCCTCGGTGTCGATGGTGCGGTGCAGATCCGTACGGCCCGTGGACACGAAGCCCTCGTCGGGCTCCTGCCAGGGCAGCCCGGACGGCCGCACGCCTTCCTGCGCCAGCCCGGTCTCCGGATCCGCCAGCGCTGTGACGTGCGGCAGCAGGCGCGGGTCCAGCCAGGACTCGCCGCGCTGGACGTACTCCGGGTAGACGGACAGACGCTCCCGCAGCCGGAAACCGGCGGCGGCGGAGCGCTCGGTGAGTTCCTCGATCTGCGGCCAGGGGCGCTCGGGGTTGACATGGTCCGGGGTGATCGGGGAAACGCCGCCCCAGTCGTCGATTCCGGCGCCGATGAGCATCGCGTACTCCTCGTCGACCAGATTCGGCGGTGCCTGGATACAGCCGGAGGGGCCGAGGATGTGGCGGGCGACGGCGACGGTGGCGGCCAGCTCTTCCAGCTCCGTATCGGGCATGCCGCGCATCGCCGTGTCCGGCTTGGCGCGGAAGTTCTGCAGGATGACCTCCTGGATGCCGTGGTACGCGCGAGCGACGCGGCGCAGCGCGAACAGCGACTCGGCCCGCTCCCCGTGAGTCTCGCCGATCCCGATCAGAAGACCGCTGGTGAAGGGGACATTGGAGCGGCCCGCATCCTCCAGGACCCGCAGCCGGACGGCCGGTTCCTTGTCCGGTGAGCCGTAGTGCGGGCCACCGGGCTCGCTCCACAGACGCTCGGCCGTGGTCTCCAGCATCATTCCCATCGAGGGGGCGACGGGCCTCAGCCGCTGGAAGTCCGTCCAGGACATCACGCCGGGATTGAGGTGCGGCAGCAGCCCGGTCTCCTCGAGGACGCGGATCGCCATCGCACGTACATACGCGATGGTGTCGTCGTAGCCCTCGGCTTCCAGCCACTCACGGGCTTCGGGCCAGCGGTCCTCGGGGCGGTCCCCCAGGGTGAACAGGGCTTCTTTGCAGCCCATTTCAGCGCCGCGGCGGGCGATGTCCAGGACCTCGTCCGGGGCCATGAACATCCCGTGACCCGCGCGGCGGAGCTTGCCGGGCACCGTGGCGAAGGTGCAGTAGTGGCACTTGTCGCGGCAGAGCCTGGTGAGCGGGATGAAGACGCTGCGCGAGTATGTGATCACGCCGGGACGGCCCGCGGCCTCCAGCCCGGCGTCACGCACCCGCGCGGCGGACGCCATCAGATCCGTCAGGTCGTCCCCGCGCGCCTGGAGCAGCACGGCGGCCTCGGCGGTGTCCAGCGCCACCCCGTCACGAGCGCGGCGCAGTGCCCGCCGCATGGCGTTGGCCGTCGGTGCGGACTCTTCGGGCCCCTGTGCGCTCGTCGTCATCCCCCGAGCATACGAGCGCCCTCCGACAGTGTCGGCTGCGGCGGTGCCGCGTATGTGTGCGCCTGATCACGGCCGTCGGGCACCGCCCCGGGAATATGCCCGGCGACCGGACGGCGCCGGGGGAGAGCCCGGGCGGGGACGGTCACACGTACCCGGCATCGCGGTCACAGCTGCCCGGAGTTGACGGTCACAGGTATTGAGCGTAGGTGTCCAGTGTCCGCAGGACCTCCGTCTCGTCCGCGGGCGGGAGCTGCAGTACGACCTCCTCGATGCCCCCTTCATCCAAGGCGCCGAAGTGGGCGAGCTTCCCGGGCGACGGAATGACGGAGTACGGGACGACCTGCGGCCCCTCCGGGCCCCGTCCGGCCTCCTGCCAGACCGCGCGCAGTGCCGGGACGGACTCCGTGAGGCCGCGCCCGCCGATCGGCAGCCAGCCGTCCGCGTACTCCGCGATGTGCGCGAAGAGCTTGGGCCCGGCGCCCCCGCCGATGAGGACGCGGGGGCCGGTGAGCGGCGGCGCGCCCTTGCGCTCCCTGGGCTGCTGCACCGGCTTGGGGTACGCGCAACTGGCCCGTACGGAGCTGAACTCGCCGTCGTACGCCGTCGGCTCCTCCGCCCACAGCGCCCGCATCAGGGCCATCCGGTCGCGAGCCAGCTCGCGCCTGCTCCGCCAGTTCACGCCGTGGTCGGCAGCCTCCTCCACGTTCCAGCCGAAGCCGATACCGAGGGTGAAGCGGCCGCCGGAGAGGAAGTCGAGGGTGGCGGCCTGCTTGGCGAGGTCGATCGGGTCCCGCTGGGCGATCAGGGTGATGCCGGTGCCGAGGGTCAGCCGTTCGGTGACGGCGGCGGCCTGGCCGAGGGCGATGAAGGGGTCGAGGGTGCGGCCGTACTCGGGCGGCAGCGGGCCGCCGGCGGGGTAGGGGCTCTCCCGGCTGACGGGGATGTGGGTGTGCTCGGGGAGATAGAGCCCGGCGAATCCGCGCTGCTCCAGCTCCTGCGCGAGCCGTACCGGGGTGATCGTCTCGTCGGTCAGAAAGATCGTGGTCGCAATCCTCATCGGGTACTGCGCCTCCGTGTCGGGCTGGGGGGTGCCCCCGGGTGGGGGGTCCAGGAGAAGTGACGGGGTACGGGGTGACGGGGTGGCTACCCGTATGTTCTCCCACCGCCATGGAGTTATCCACAGGCCTTCTCCTGCGCGTCACGGACGCGTACAACGGTGTCACGTGGCACTTCCGACGCGGGGGGACGACCGGATGCAACGACGCGATGTACTCAAGCTCTCGGCGGTTGCGGGTGCGGCAGGGGCGCTTACGCTCGGTACCGTGACCTTCGCCGGTGCAGCCGAGAAGCGGGACGGCGGCGGGGACGAGGAGACGAGAACGGTCACCGGTCATCTGCCGACCGGATCACCGGATTTCGTCTACCTCCCCGTCGAAGTGCCGCGCGGTGTCCGGGAGATCACCGTCTCCTACCGGTACGACAAGCCGTCGGTGCCGGCGGGCACCCAGGGGAACGCGTGCGACATCGGGATCTTCGACGAGCGCGGCACGGATCTGGGCGGTCGCGGCTTCCGGGGCTGGTCGGGTGGGTTCCGTACGGAGTTCGCGATCAGTGCGGAGAAGGCGACTCCGGGCTATCTCGCCGGCCCGGTCAGGTCCGGCACCTGGCATGTCGTCCTCGGTCCGTACACGGTCGCTCCGCAGGGGCTGAACTACGACGTGACGATCACCCTGCGGTACGGCGACCCGGGCACGACCCCGGAGCCGGTGTATCCGCCGCAGCGGGCCAAGGGCCGCGGCCGGGCCTGGTACCGGGGCGACTGCCATCTGCACACCGTCCACTCCGACGGACAGCGTACGCCGGCCGAGGTCGCCGCGGCGGCCCGCGCGGCGGGGCTCGACTTCATCACCACCACCGAGCACAACACCACGTCCGGGCACGGCGCGTGGCAGGGCCTGTGGGGTGAGGATCTGCTCGTTCTCACCGGCGAGGAGGTCACCACCCGCAACGGCCACGTGGTGGCGCTCGGCACCGATCCGGGCACCTTCATCGACTGGCGCTACCGGGCCCGGGACAACGCCTTCGGCCGCTTCTCCCGGAAGATCCGCCAGGCGGGCGGACTGGTCGTCCCGGCGCATCCGCACGCCACCTGCGTCGGCTGCAACTGGAAGTTCGGCTTCGGCGACGCCGACGCGGTCGAGGTCTGGAACGGCCCCTTCACCCCGGACGACGAGGTGACGATCGCCGAGTGGGACAACACCCTGGTGGCGGCCGTCCGCGGGCATGGCGACAGCGGCGGCAGCGGCCGCTGGCTGCCTGCCATGGGCAACAGCGACGCCCACCGTGAGCCACAGGTCGTCGGCCTTCCGCAGACCGTCGTCCTCGCCGACGACCTGTCGCGGCAGGCGATCCTGGAGGGGATCCGCGCGGGGCGCAGCTGGATCGCCGGGTCCTCGAGGATCGATCTGACGTTCCGCGCCACGGGCGGGCAGGGCCGGCACGCGGGCATCGGGGGCCGGCTCCAGGTGGCCCCCGAGGACGAGGTGACGGCCCGTCTGGAGGTCTCCGGCGCCCCGGGCTGCTCGGTCCGCTTCGTTACAGACCAGGGGCAGTTGTACGCCACCCCGCTCCCGGCCTCCGGCTCCGGCACGGTCGAGTGGCGTACGACAGCCTCCTACGCGTGCTACGTCCGGGCCGAGGTGCGGCACCCTCCGGCGGATGGTGGCGCCTCCGGTCTGCCGGGCGCGATGGCCGCTCTGACGAACCCGATCTTTCTGGGCCGGAGTTAGGCATGGTGGCGCGGTTAGGCGTGGTGGCGCGTTCAGCCCGTCGTGCTCACGGTCCGGGTGTCCCGCCCCGAGCGCAGTACGCGGCCCGGAACCGCGCCGGTCACCAAGTCGTCCCGGACGGTCTCCACACCGTTCACCCGTACGCTCACGATGCCGACCGCGCGCGAGTCCAACCGCGGGCTGTCCCCCGGCAGGTCGTGCACGAGCCGCGCGGGCCCGGCGTCGATCCGCTCCGGGTCGAAGAGCACCAGATCCGCGTACAGGCCTTCCGCGATACGGCCGCGCTCCCGTAGCCCGAAGAGCTGTGCGGGGTCGTCGGTCAGCATCTTCACAGCCCGCTCCAGTCCGACCAGCCGCCGCCCGCGCAGACAGTCCCCGATGAAGCGGGTGGTGTACGGCGCACCGCACATCCGGTCCAAATGCGCGCCCGCGTCCGAGCCGCCCAGCATCACGTCCTCGTGCTCCCAGGTCTGCCGCCGCAGCTCCCAGCTGGCGGGGTCGTTGTCGGTGGGCATCGGCCACAGCACCGTACGCAGATCGTCGGCGGCGCAGATCTCCACCAGGGCCTCGAAGGGTGCCTGGCCCCGCTCGGCGGCGATATCTCTGACGACCCGCCCGCTGAGTCCGGCGTTCGCGTCCGAGTACGTGTCCCCGATGACGTACCGGCCGAAGTCCGCGAGCCTCCGGAAGACCCCGGCCTCCTTGCTCTCCGCACGGCTCAGCATCCGGGCCCGTACGGCCGGGTCGCGCAGGGCGGCGATCCGCTCCGGCACGGGCAGCCCCAGCACGTCTCCCCACCCGGGGATGAGATTGAGCGCGCAGAAGCTTCCGAGCGACATGTTCATGGGCGTGAGGATCGGCATGGTCAGCGCGACGATCCTGCCGCCCGCCTTGCGGGCCCGTTCGGAGGCGAGCAGCTGGCGCGGCACCCGCTCGGGCACGGCTGAGTCGATCGTCAGCACGTTCCAGTTGAGGGGCCGTCCGGCGGCGGCCGACATCTCCACGAGGAGGTCGATCTCCTCGTCCGTGAACTGGTCGAGACAGCCCGCGACGATGGCTTCCAGCTGGGTGCCCTCGTGCTCGGCGACGGCGCGGGAGAGCGCGAGCAGCTCCGCGGGCCCGGCGTGCCGCGATGCGACGGGTTTGCCGTCGCCGTCCGAGTGGGTGGCGGACTGCGTGGTCGACAGCCCCCACGCGCCCGCGTCCATGGCGTCGTGGAGGAGCCGCAGCATCGCGTCCAACTGCGCCCCGGTGGGCTGCCCGCCGACCGCATCCGGCCCCATCACATGGCGGCGCAGCGCGCAGTGGCCCACCATGAACCCGGCGTTGACGGCGATCCGCCCCTCCAGCCCGTCGAGGTATTCGCCGAAGCCCGACCAGTTCCAGGGCGCGCCCTCTTCGAGGGCCACCAGGGACATGCCCTCGACCTTGCTCATCATCCGGCGTGTGTAGTCGGCGTCCTCGGGGCGGTCCGGATGGAGCGGCGCCAGCGTGAAGCCGCAGTTGCCGCCGGCGACAGTGGTCACGCCGTGGTTCATGGACGGAGTGGCGTAGGGGTCCCAGAAGAGCTGCGCGTCGTAGTGCGTGTGCGGGTCGACGAAGCCGGGGGCGAGCACGAGCCCGGTCGCGTCCTCGCTGCTGCGCGCCTCCTCCGTGACACTTCCCGGCTGCGCGACGAGCGCGATCCTGCGGCCGCGGATGCCGACGTCGGCGGCGTACGAGGGAGCGCCCGTGCCGTCCACGACGGTCGCTCCCCGGACGAGGTGGTCGAGCATGGCTGGTGTCCTTTCTCGCGTACGGATGCGGTGGTCCCGGCCGGAGGCGCCGCGGAACTGCCTCCGGCCGGGACCC
>NZ_JBEXKU010000061.1:0-48023 GCF_040609575.1 Streptomyces sp. NPDC004647
GTGATGGGCGCGGGTCGCCGGGGGGCGGGGGCCGGCGCCCCCCGCGGCAGGGCCGCGGGGGGGGCGGCGGGGTTTTCGGACCGGGGGGGGGGGGCCCGGTACCGGGCGCGCCCCTCCTTCGCGCGGTGGCTTCCGTCGGTCAGTTGTGGCCGAACCGCTTCTGGTGCTTGCGGGCGACATCGCGCGGGCTGACCTGGGTCGGTGACTGCGGCGCCTGAGGTGACTGCGGTGACTGCGGCGTGCCCTGGGGCTGCATCGGCGAGCTCTTCGCCTGCTCCTCGCTGCGCTCTGCGGAGCTGCGGGGCCGCTGCTGACTGCGATCTCGGTTCTTGTTCTTTGCCATGATCGTGCCTCCTATGGCGGGAACTCGGGCCGCTACGCGAATCAACGCTCGCATGAGGCGACAATGAACGCATTTCGGGTAATTACCCTGAGTGAGAAGGGTGGCTGCGGCCAGCGGCCCGTATCCGCCACGCCGATGATCGAGTTCCGACTGATAACCCCCGTACGGTCGGGCAGACTCGAAGAAAACCCGAAGCAAAAACCGTTCCGGGGGCGACGGACTTCACGAAAGAGGGTGCGAACGTGGACCGCTGCGTCGTCCTGGTGGATGCCGGCTACCTGTTGGGCGCCGCGGCGAGTCTGCTCGCCGGAGAACCCGCCCGCTCCCGCATCAGCGTCGACCACGCCGCGCTCATCCAGGGGCTCAGGGAGCGCGCCGAGGCCGACACCGAGCGCCCCCTGTTGCGTATTTACTGGTTCGACGGGGCTCCGGACCGCGTGCCACAGCCGGAGCACCGGCGGCTGCGCGTCATGCCACGCGTCACTGTCCGGCTCGGCGCTCTGACCCGCAGCGACGGGCGGTGGGCGCAGAAGGGCGTCGACGCGGCGATGCACGCCGAGCTCACCGAACTCGCCCGCAACCGCGCCTGTTCCGACATCGTTCTGGTCACCGGCGACGGCGATCTGCTGCCCGGTCTGATGGACGCCAAGGAGCACGGTGTCGCCGTGCATCTGTGGGCCGTGCAGGCCGCCGACGGCGACTACAACCAGTCCGAGGACCTCGTCGCCGAGGCCGACGAGCGCCGGGTGCTCGACCGCGAGTGGATCGTCCGTGCCGTACGGGCCAAGGACCTCGTCGGGGCCTGCGCGCCGCGACCGGAGATCGCGGCCATCCTCTCGGCCCCACTGCCGGAGTCGGCGGTTCCCGGCGCGGGCCGGGCCACGACAGTGAGCCCCCCGTCGGCCAATGGCTCCGCGGCCACGACCGAGGTGCCCGCGCCTGCCGACGCCGGCCCCGGCACCTCCGAGAGCGCCGGTCCCAGAGGCGTGCCGACCCCGAAGGATCTCGCCGGCCTCGGCCGTGCGCACGCCGGTCCGGGCATGCCGGGACCGCAGCAGACGGCCGCCGGTGCCACCCTTCGCTGGTCCTCGGACAAGGGCTGGGTCGAGCGGAGCGGCCCGGCGGAGCCGTCCGAGACGGCGGCCCTGCCCACCCTCGCCCAGCTCACCAGTGCGGAGCAGCGCTGGGCGGACCGGGAGGAGGACATCACGGCGGTGAGCGGCGACCCCTTCGAGGTGGGCCAGGTCTTCGCCCGGCGCTGGACCGAGCGGCTGTCCTCCCCGGCCCACCTCCAGCACCTCTCCACGGAGTACCCGCGCATTCCGCACCGCATCGACGGCGAGCTGCTGCGCTATGCGGCACGCTTCGGCCTTCTCGCGCACAAGGACGACCAGATCGACGAGCACGACCGCTATGCGATCCGCGCCGGATTCTGGCGCGAGGTCGACTCCCGTACGGCCTCGGACCGGTCCCCGGCCGGGGACCCGACGAGCAAGTCCTGAGTGCCGTTGCCGGCCCCGGAGCCCGGAGCCACGCTCCGCCCGCCGCGGGCGGCTGCCGGGCGCAGCGCGGACGAGCGGAACAAGCGGACGCCCCGACGAGCTGGATGAACCCGGCCGGCCCGGCATGAGGCCGTACGGAGCGGCCGGGCCGCGCAGCGCGGACGGGCGGCCTTCCAGGGCCGGACGAGCGGCCCCGCGAGTCCGGGCGGGAGCCCGGGAAGCCCGCCCCTTGGCCGGGCGGAGCCGGGCCGGATCCGCCCCCGAGGGCCGGGGGGCGGCGCCGGACGCGTACCCTCGTAGCTCGTGAGCACGGGCACAGCGCAGGCGGGGCACGGCATGGGAGCCGGAGCGGCGGAAGCCGCGGCCGCGTGCGCCGTACGTGACCTGGTCAAGACCTACCCAGCGGCCCGCGCCCGCCGCGGCGCCGAGCCCGCGCCGGCCGTCCGCGCAAGCGACGGCATCAGCCTCGAGGTGCGGCGCGGCGAGATCTTCGGACTGCTCGGCCCGAACGGAGCCGGGAAGTCCACTCTCGTCCGCCAGCTCACCGGACTGATGCGGCCCGACTCCGGCACCGTCCGCGTACTGGGCCACGATCTCGTACGGCACCCGGAGCGGGCGGCGCGCCTGGTCGGCTTCCTCGGCCAGGAGTCCACCGCCCTCGACGAGCTGACCGTCTCCCTCGCCGCCGAGACCACCGGGCGGCTGCGCGGCCTCGATGCCCGCACGGCACGCGCCGAACGCGATGCGGTCCTCGACGAGCTGGGGCTGACGGAGATCGCCGGACGGCCCCTCAAAAAACTCTCCGGCGGGCAGCGGCGGCTCGCCTGCTTCGCAGCTGCGCTGGTCGGCGACCGGCCCGTGCTCGTCCTGGACGAGCCGACGACCGGCATGGACCCCGTCGCCCGGCGGGCCGTCTGGGAAGCCGTGGACCGGCGACGCAGCGAGCGCGGTGCGACCGTACTGCTCGTCACCCACAACGTCATCGAGGCGGAGACCGTCCTGGACCGGGTCGCGGTGCTGGAGCGCGGCCGGGTCATCGCCTGCGACACCCCGAGCGGGCTGAAAGCCCTCGTCGCAGGCGAGGTGCGGCTCGAACTGGTCTGGCGCGACCAGGCGCCGCTCGACGTGCCCGAGGTCGCGGCGCTGCGCGCGTCCGCCCGGGAGTCGGGCCGCCGCTGGGTGCTGCGGCTCGCCCCGGAGGAGGCCCGGGCGGCGGTCGCCGCCGTCACCGGCGGGTCGGCCTTCGCGGCGCTCGACGACTTCACGCTCACCACGCCCAGCCTGGAAGAGGTCTATCTGGCCCTCGGCGGGCGTGCCGAAGGGCTGGTGAAGAGTGACTGATCGCCCGCTGATCCTCGCGGACGCCCCGCGAAGATCCGCCGGACGGGCCCCGGGCCGTACCGGACGAGCGTCCCGCCGTGCCGACCGCCGGCACGTACCGAACAGGAGCAGCGCAACGTGAGTGTCGTGCCCGCGGAGGTGGTGTCCGGGAGGCTCCGGGTCGAGGCCGGTCCCGACGGCGGGGCCCGTTCGTGGTCCGCGGACGACGGAGCCGCCCCGCTCGCGCCCCGGGCCCGTCTGCTGCCCGCGCTGGCCGCCGTCTACCGGGCCCAGCTGTCGCGGGCCCGGGTCGCCCGTATCCCGCTGCTCTTCGTCGCGACCTTCCAGAGCGTCGGGATCATGGTGCTGATGCGCGGTGTCGTCGACGGTGGCGACGAGGCGCGGGCCGTCGTCGCCGGGTCGAGCGTGCTCGTGGTGGCCTTCGTCGCGCTCAACCTGCTGGCCCAGTACTTCGGCCAACTGCGCGCGAGCGGCGGGCTCGACCACTACGCCACTCTGCCGGTGCCGCCCGCGGCGGTGGTGCTCGGAGCGGCGGGCGCGTACGCCTCCTTCACCGTGCCCGGCACGGTCGTCACGGCCGTCGTGGGCAGCATGCTCTACGGGCTGCCGCTGGCGAATCTCTGGGTTCTGGCGGCCGTCGTCCCGCTCGCGGGTGCGGCGCTCGCCGGTCTCGGCGCGGCTCTCGGCCTGCTCGCCCCCCGCCAGGAACTCGCCACGCTGCTCGGCCAGTTGGGCATGTCCGCGGCGCTGCTGCTGGGCGTGCTGCCTGCCGCGCATTTGCCCGGCCCGGTGTCCTGGGCGCGCGACCTGCTGCCGTCCACGTACGGGGTCGAGGCGCTCGCTCGCAGCTTCGGCCCGCGGCCCGACTGGGCAGCGGTCGGCGGCGATCTGGCGGTCTGCGCGGCCGTGGGTGTGGCCTCGCTGGCGGTCGCCACGTGGGCGTACCGTCGGGCGGCCGTCCGATGACGCGCCCGCACCGGCGTCCTGCTGACCCCGGCACCCCGCGGGCCTGGCACGATGGCGGGGTGACCGCACCGATGACTCCGCATGAGCAGCCTTCGCACGACCCCTGGCAGAAGCCGCCCGCCGGCGGCGGCCACGCGGATCCCGGTACGTACGACGGACCCGGGCTGCGGATCGAGCTGCGGCAGGCGGCGCTGGTGGCGGTGGGCGTAACCGTCGCGGGTGTGCTGCTGGGGCTGCTGTGGCTGTGGCTGGCTCCCCGCGTCCCGCTGGTCTCGGACGGCAAGGCCGTCTACTTCAAGAACTCCGAGGGCGAGGAAGCGGCCGGTGCCGACGGCACGTTCGTGCTGCTCGCGCTGGGCTTCGGTGCTCTGACCGCGCTGGTGGTCTTCCTGTTCTTCCGGCGCGGAGGCGTCGCGCTGGTGGTGGGAATGGTGGTCGGCGGTCTGCTCGCCTCGCTGGTGGCGTGGCGGTTGGGCGTGTGGCTCGGTCCGACACAGGACGTGGCCGCGCACGCGCGAGCGGTGGGCAAGGGCGCGGTGTTCGACGCGCCGCTGCAGTTGCGGGCGAAGGGCGGGCTGTTGGTGTGGGCCGTCGCGGCCGCAGCGGTCCATCTGGCCCTGACGAGCCTCTTCGGCCCCCGCGATCCCGAGCCTTCGGCGGAGTACTAGTGCCCTTCCCGGCAACGTTTGCCCCGTCGCGCCGCCCAGCACGCACTCCCCACCCTTCGGCCGGGTGGGGGCACCCCCCAGCGGTTGGCTGGGGGAGTGCCCCCAGCCGCGTTGGCCACAAGCCCCAGTAGCTCGGCTACGAGGGCTTCCGGCCGCCTTGCGATCGCACGCACCGGACCACGCTCCTTGACGGGCAAACGGTGCCGGTCGCGGCACTGGGCCGGTCCGGGCGGACGCCCGGGGGAGCCCCCCGGGCACCCGGCTTCCCCCTCGCCTTCGGCCGGGTGTGCCGTCAAGCGCGTTGCACGGTCGCTCGAGTACGACTCGGTACACCGGACGCGGCACGGGCGGAACCTGAGCCATACGGGCAGAGCGGGCCCCGCCGCGCCAACCGTCCAGAGGCCGCGCACGGTTGACACACAGCCGCACAGCCGCACAGAAGCCGGGCAAGACCGGCAGGGGGCGCCAACGCAGGCGGCGGCGCCGGGCTGCTACGCGCGGGCGATCGGAGCCAGTACGGCGCCCGTGAGTGTTGCCAGGTCCGCCGCGGGCAGCTCGACCTCCAGCCCCCTTCGGCCCGCCGAGACACAGACGGTCTCGTACGCCGACGCGGAGGCGTCCAGCACCGTCGGCAGCTGCCGCCGCTGCCCCAGCGGCGAGATCCCGCCCCGTACGTACCCCGTGGCGCGCTCGGCCGCCGCCGGGTCCGCCATCACCGCCCGCTTCCCGCCGACCGCGGCTGCCAGCGCCTTGAGGTCGAGCGACCCCGCCACGGGGAGGACGGCGACCGTGAGCACACCGTCGACCTCGGCGAGCAGGGTCTTGAACACCCTCTCCCGGCCTTCGGTATCGGGAATTCCGAGCGAGGCCGCCAGCGCCCGCGCCGCCTCCTCGCCGTACGAGGGGGCGGCCGGGTCGTGCTCGTAGGAGTGCACCGTGAAGGTCACACCGGCCTCGGTCAGGGCGACCGTCGCGGGCGTGCCGCCACCGGCCCGCTTCTGCGTCCGTGTCTGCTTCTTCTTCGCCAAGGTGCGAGCGCCTTCGCTCAGTTGGGGCTGGTCGGCTGCCGCGTCAGATCCACCGCGGGCAGCGAGGGGATGTTACGGATCACCGCACTCTCCGCGCGCAGGATTTTCAGCTCCTGCGCGAGCCGGGCCGCCGTGTCCGGGGCCTCCAGCAGCTGCTGCTTCCCTGGGGTGTCGAGCACGGCCGCAGCAGCGACCAGATACGACAGCACGCTCGGTTCGTCCGGCAGATCCTGCTCGGTGGTCGACCGCTCGTTCGCCCCGGCCAGCCGCTTCTGGTACGTACGGAAGGCCCGTAGGACACCCGAGGCGAGCGCGCCCGCGCCTTCGCCCTGAGTCTCCGGGAGCTCCTCGACCTCGCCGACCAGATACGGACCGGAGGCGTCGACCGACAGCAGCCGGAAGCGGGTGGTGCCGGTGGCCAGTACGTCGAAGCCGCCGTCGTCCTTCTCCCTGATGGTCGCCGCGTCCGCGACGCAGCCCACCGGGTGGAAGGCCTTCATCGGGTCCTCGCCGAAGCCCGCCGCCGCACCCCGCTCCGGCAGCGCGGTGGCGTCCGGCAGGCCGGGAGCGCTGGCCGCCACCTCGAGGCCGTCGCGGATGGCGACCACCCCGAAGCGGCGCGGGGCGTCCTCGTCCAGCTTCAACAGGTCGCGCATCATGGCGCGATACCGCTGTTCGAATACGTTCAGCGGCAGCACGAGGCCCGGGAACAGCACCGCGTTCAGCGGGAAGAGTGGAAGGCGCGCGATGGTCACAACGCTCAAGCCTAATGGCCGGAGGCGGGGGCTCTTCCCGTCCGTCGTCTCAACGGCAAGGTGGAGGCGACCTCGATGCGGACGCCGTCGCGCAGTTCGAGGAACTGGCCGAGCGGATCGTTGGAGACATGGCTCCATGGGAAGGCCGTCGCGCACGGGCCGATGAGCCGGAACTGGTCGAGGGCCTCGGCCCAGCGGCCCCGGGCGATCAGGACGTACGCGAGGAGGTTGCGGACCTCGGCGGGCCAGGGGTCGCCGGGCTCGTAGTGGGCGGACATCCCGATGGCGAGGTCGGCGGCCGCGTCGATCCGGTCGCCGAGAACTTTTGCGGAGTCGGAAGAGTCGGAAGAGCCGGAATAATCGGAGGAACCCGAGGAGCCGGCGGAATCCGCGGAAGTGGCGGAAGCGGCGGAATACGCGGAGCCGAAGGCACCGGAGCCGTCGGGGTCTTCCTCCCTACCCAGCAGGACGGCGAAAGCCGCCCGGAGGGGCAGGGCGTGCAGCAGCGAGCCGGGCAGGGCCTGTTCCGCGGCCTTCTCGGCGAAGTCGAAGCACTCGCGGTGCGAGCCGTACACCTGGGCACTCAGATACCGGAGCGCGGCGACGTGACAGCCGTAGTGGTGCGCGGACCGGCGTACCGCCTCCTTCCACAGCACGTCGAAGCCGGCCCGCGAGACGTGTCTGCCGCGCGCCTGGTCCAGTGCGATGCGCCACGGAACGGGGTCGCGCGGCGTTGCCTGTGCGGCCGCCTCGATGAGCGGCGCCGTCTCGCGCAGCGGCCCCTCTCGACCCGGCCGCTCCCACGCTCTGCGCACCGCCAGTTCGGCCTTCACCAGCGCAGCGTCCGGATCGTGCGGCGCGGACGCGGCCCAGTCCGTGAGCCAGTCGGAACGGGACTGCGCGAAGACGGCGAGCCGTGTGGTGTAGCGGTCGCGCGACTCCCACTCCATGGCCTCGCGGGTGGTGGCGAGCAGGGCGGCGGCCGGCCGGTGGTCGCCGCGGCCGGCCGCGACCAGGGCCGGGGCCAGCCGTTCGTCGGGTGCGTCGAGCAGCACCTCGTCGTCCGGTGGCAGCAAGGCGGCGAGACCGGGGGTGTGGCGGATCATGCGGGCGGTACTGATGAGAGCCCGGAGGATGACCATGGGCGACGGAGCCTCCGGGTGGTAGGGGAGCGCGGACGAAGGTCGAGGTGTACTGCCCGCTGGGCGCGCGGTGTCGTGCCCGCCGACCGCCGGGCGGCCGGTGAGCCATGCGTCTCGTATCGGCTCCAGCAGCTCCACCATTGAAAACTGCAGGTCGGAGGCTTACCAGCGGATTTCGGTGACGCTTCGGTATCAGCGCGAAGGTTGCCTGCGGAATGGTCAATGCCGGGTAAAGAAGCTGTGCCCGCACGGCTCCACCACCCGCGCAAGTGCCGGTGCGTACTTCGCGCTCCATTCGTACGGGGGCGGGTTCCGGTCCCACCGCGACCACGAGGTCGGCGCCCGCACCGGTGACGAGGCGGACGGGAGCGGGCGGTCCGCGCCGCGGGGCGCGGACCGTGGACCGGGATGCGCGCCGTACGGTCACCCGGCGCACCCTTCAACTGCGGCGCAGCAGCCGCGACGCTCCGGCGGCGACCGTGGTGGCCAGGACCCAGCCCAGCAGGATCATCGCGGCCGCCGCCCACTGGAAGCGCCCCTGCGGTTTCCAGTGGCCGTCCTGCCCCAGGTCTATGACCGGCAGCAGCAGGTCCAGGGTGTACAGCACGGAGTTCCAGTGCGGCGACTCGCCGCCCTTCATCTCCGCCGGCGGATTCAAGTCGAACAGCAGCGCGCCGACCGCCCACAGCACGGCCATCCACAGCGCCGCCCGGCCCGGCTTGTATCCGTAGGCCACCGTCCAGTCCTGCAGATAGCCCCAGAGCTTCCCGGCCAGTGGCAGCGTCTCCCTGCGCCGTCGCTGCTTGGCCAGCAGCACCTGGCGGGCCTCCGCGTCCTCGCCGCTGGCCCGGAGCGCGTTCGACAGTTGCTCATACGGTTCCGGCGCGTACTCCGGTGTCGCCGCGGCCACCCACTCCAGCCGCTCCGACAGCGGGAAGCGGCCACGCGGAATCAGCGTCTCGTAACCGAAGCCGGCCATCGCCAGCCCTCCGGGACCCGGCCAGCTCGACGACCGGTCGACCAGGTTGACGACCTTGGCACCCGACAGCACCACCCGCCCCTGCTGCGGCCGCTCGCCGAGGAAGCGCAGCTCCGGCGTCTGGATGCGGCGCAGGGACAACTCCTGGTCGGCCTCCATGACGAATCTGGCCTGGTAGAAGTCGACCGCGTCGCCGAACCGCCCGTCGTCGAGCCGTACGCCGCCCTCGCACTCGAAGGGCTGCATCCGCGTGCCGCGGGTGGGGGTGTTGGTGATGCCGTACGGCGGCGTGGTGCCGCTGACGAACGACGAGCTGCTGAGCCCCGCCGCCGTCATGTAGAGCGTCCGCTCGACGGTCAGCTGCGGGGCGTTGAGCGCCCGTCGGCCGTACGGATTGCGCAGCTGGCTGCCGCGCAGACTCAGCGACACCCCGATCTGCGCCCCGCGCAGGCTGATCTCGCCGTACGACTCCATCATCTCGGCCTGGAAGTCCTGCGCCACGGTCAGTCCGTCGGCGGCGATCGACCGGCCCTTGCGGTCCTTGTGCACGGTGAGCTGGTTGAGCAGGAGATCGGTGCCGATGTGCGCGTCGGTGAGCCGGATACCGCCCCGCACCATGCAGCGCGGCAGATGGAGATCGCCCTCGGTGGCCAGCCGCGCGGCCTCCAGCCGGGGGATCGCGCAGCTCACCATGCGCAGCGTGGTGAAGTGGCACTCGGGCAGCAGGACCTCGTGCTGGAAGCGGCAGCCGTACAGCTCGACGTACGGCTCGACGCTGCCGCCGGACAGATCGAGCGTGCCGGTGATGTACGCACCGCTCAGTTTGAGCGCGGAGACCCGGCCGGGCTGCGCCTGCGGTCCGTCGAGCAGCAGCAGGGCGACGACCCGGGCGCGCACGCTGCGGTCGGGTCCCCAGTGGTACTGACCGTTCGCGTCGTCATGCACCGGATTGCGGGTGCGAAGGTCGTGCGTACTGCCGTTGCGGAACGCCTGCCACATGCCCCACTCCGCCGGGGTCAGCTCAAGTCCCTCCGGCGGATCGCCCTCACCCGGCTCGGACACCCCCGCACCCCCCTTCCGGTGTCGCACGGCCCATCAGGCTCGTACAAGCCCCCTATTCCCGTTCCGTAACGGGCTGAACGCTAACGGTCAGGGGTAACGGCCGGTTCAGGACGGGATACGTATCAGCCATTGATACGGGCGACCGGCCGCCGGACCGGGTCTGAGACAATTGATCGCGTGCTGCAATCTCTCGCTTTGGCCCGAATCGATCTGCGCGGTGACGCCCTCCCCGAGGGCGGCGCCCTGCGCGATCTGCTGCCCCGTGCCGAGTTCGACGTCGAGGCCGCCCTGGAGAAGGTGCGGCCGATCTGCGACGACGTACGCCATCGTGGCACCGCGGCGCTGATCGATTACGCGCAGAAGTTCGACGGTGTCTCGATCGAGCGGGTACGGGTGCCCGCGGAGGCGCTGGAGCGTGCCCTCAAGGAGCTGGACCCGCAGGTGCGGGAGGCTCTCGAGGAGTCGGTGCGGCGGGCCCGCCTGGTCCACCGCGAGCAGCGGCGCACCGACCACACCACCCAGGTCGTACCCGGCGGCACGGTCACCGAGCGCTGGGTGCCGGTCGAGCGGGTGGGGCTGTACGTCCCCGGCGGCCTCGCCGTGTACCCGTCGTCCGTGGTGATGAACGTGGTACCGGCGCAGGAGGCGGGCGTCGGCGGCATCGCCGTCACCTCCCCGCCGCAGACCGATTTCGGCGGACTGCCGCACCCGACGATCCTCGCCGCCTGCGCGCTGCTGGGTGTCGACGAGGTGTACGCGGCGGGCGGCGCCCAGGCGATCGCCATGTTCGCGTACGGCACCGAGGAGTGCCTGCCGGTCAACCTGGTCACCGGCCCCGGCAACATCTATGTCGCCGCGGCGAAGCGCCTGCTCAAGGGCCGTATCGGTATCGACGCCGAGGCTGGCCCGACCGAGATCGCGGTACTGGCCGACGCCACCGCGGACCCGGTGCACGTCGCCGCCGACCTGATCAGCCAGGCCGAGCACGACACGCTGGCCGCGGCGGTCCTGGTCACCGACTCCCCGGAACTCGCCGAGTCCGTCGAGGGCGAGCTGAGGACCCAGGTCGCCGCCACCCGGCACCGTGAGCGGATCACCGCGGCGCTGTCCGGACGGCAGTCCGCGATCGTGCTGGTCGACGGCGTGGACGAGGGCCTGCGAGTCGTCGACGCGTACGCCGCCGAGCACCTGGAGATCCAGACCGCCGACGCCTCCGCGGTCGCGGCCCGGGTGCGCAACGCGGGTGCGATCTTCGTCGGCCCGTACGCCCCGGTCTCGCTCGGCGACTACTGCGCGGGCTCCAACCATGTGCTGCCCACCGGCGGCTGCGCCTGCCACTCCTCCGGCCTGTCCGTGCAGTCCTTCCTGCGCGGCATCCATGTCGTGGACTACAGCCGCGACGCCCTGGCCGACGTGACCCGCATGGTGGTGGCGCTCGCCGAGGCCGAGGACCTGCCGGCGCACGGAGCCGCCCTGAAGGCGCGTTTCGCCGGAGGCGAACCTGATCAGCAGCGTGCCGGAGGCGAACCTGATCAGCAGCGTGCCGGAGGCGAACCTGATCAGCAGCGTGCCGGAGGCGAACCTGACCGGCACCGTGCCGACCGGCAGACCGACGGGAAGGTGCCGAGTTAAGTGACCGGCATTGACGATCTCCCCATCCGGGACGAGTTGCGCGGCAAGACCCCGTACGGGGCGCCGCAGCTCGATGTGCCCGTACGCCTGAACACCAACGAGAATCCGTACCCGCTGCCCGAGCCGCTGGTCCTCCGGATCGCCGAGCGCGTCACCGAGGCCGCGCGGAACCTCAACCGCTACCCCGACCGGGACGCGGTCGAGCTGCGCACCGAGCTGGCGAGGTATCTCACCCGCACCGCCGGGCACGAGGTCGGCCCCGCGGGCGTCTGGGCGGCCAACGGCTCCAACGAGGTCATTCAGCAGCTGCTGCAGACCTTCGGCGGACCGGGCCGCACCGCCATCGGCTTCGAGCCCTCGTACTCGATGCACGCGCTGATCTCGCGCGGCACCGGCACCGGCTGGATCTCCGGGCCGCGCCACGACGACTTCACCATCGACGTCGAGGCGGCCGTCCGGACCATCGCCGAGCAGCGGCCGGACGTGGTCTTCATCTGCTCGCCGAACAACCCGACCGGCACGGCGGTCGAGGCCGGCACGGTCCTCGCGCTGTACGAGGCCGCGCAGGCGGCCAAGCCGTCGCTGGTCGTGCTCGACGAGGCCTACGGCGAGTTCAGCCACCGCCCGTCCCTGCTGCCGCTGATCGAGGGCCGTCCGAACCTGGTCCTCAGCCGCACCATGTCCAAGGCCTTCGGCGCCGCCGGCCTGCGCCTCGGCTATCTCGCCGCCGACCCGGCGGTCGTGGACGCCGTACAGCTGGTCCGGCTGCCCTACCACCTGTCGGCCGTCACACAGGCCACCGCGCTCGCGGCGCTGGAGCACACCGATACGCTGCTGGGGTACGTAGCGCTGCTCAAGGCCGAGCGGGACCGTCTGGTCACCGAGCTGCGCGCGGCGGGCTGCGAAGTGACCGACTCGGACGCGAACTTCGTGCAGTTCGGCCGCTTCGACGACGCCCATGCGGCGTGGCAGTTCCTGCTGGACCGGGGTGTCCTGGTCCGTGACAACGGCGTACCGGGCCGGCTGCGGGTCACCGCGGGCACCCCGGCCGAGAACGACGCGTTCCTCGACGCGGCACGTGCATTGATGAAGGAGAACCGATGAGCAGCCTGTCCCGCGTAGGACGCGTGGAGCGCGCCACCAAGGAGACCTCCGTCCTCGTCGAGATCGACCTCGACGGCACCGGCAAGGTCGATGTGTCGACAGGTGTCGGCTTCTACGACCACATGCTTGACCAGCTGGGCCGCCACGGTCTCTTCGACCTCACCGTGAAGACCGACGGCGACCTCCACATCGACAGCCACCACACGATCGAGGACACCGCCCTCGCGCTCGGCGCCGCTTTCAAGCAGGCGCTGGGTGACAAGGTCGGCATCTACCGCTTCGGCAACTGCACGGTGCCGCTGGACGAGTCCCTCGCCCAGGTGACCGTCGACCTCTCGGGCCGCCCGTACCTGGTGCACAGCGAGCCCGAGAAGATGGCGCCGATGATCGGCGAGTACGACACCACGATGACCCGGCACATCCTGGAGTCCTTCGTGGCGCAGGCGCAGATCGCGCTGCACGTCCACGTGCCGTACGGGCGCAATGCCCACCACATCGTGGAGTGCCAGTTCAAAGCCCTGGCACGGGCCCTGCGGTACGCCTCGGAGCGCGACCCGCGTGCCGCCGGAATCCTCCCGTCCACCAAGGGCGCCCTGTGAACACTCTGTCGACCATCCTGATCGTCGTCGGGCTTTTCCTCCTCGGCGGAGTCATCTCCTTCTCCAAGCAGAAGCTGCCCAAGGGCGCGATCGTGCTGCTCGGCATCGCCTCCGCGATGTGCCTGGTGGCCGGTGTCATGCGGCTCCAGGGGGTGTGGGCATGACCGCTCCCGCCAAGCGTGTGGTCGTCTTCGACTACGGATTCGGCAATGTCCGCTCCGTGGAGCGGGCGATGGCCCGGGCCGGCGCGGATGTCGAGATCACCCGCGAGTTCGACACGGCCATGAACGCGGACGGGCTGCTGGTGCCGGGCGTCGGCGCCTTCGCCTCCTGCATGACGGGCCTCAAGGAGGCCCGCGGCGACTGGATCGTCGGCCGCCGGCTGTCTGGCGGCCGGCCCGTCATGGGCATCTGTGTGGGCATGCAGATCCTCTTCGCCCGCGGCATCGAGCACGGCGTCGAGACCGAAGGCCTGGACGAGTGGCCCGGCACGGTCGAGCCCGTACGGGCGCCGGTCGTCCCGCACATGGGCTGGAACACGGTCGAGGCGGCCGAGGACTCGCAGCTGTTCGCCGGCCTCGACGCCGGCGCCCGCTACTACTTCGTGCACTCCTACGCGGTGCGCACCTGGGACTTCGAGGCGGGCAACGCCCATCTCCGGCCCCCCAGGGTCACCTGGTCCACGCACGGCGAGCCGTTCGTCGCGGCCGTGGAGAACGGCCCGCTGTGGGCCACCCAGTTCCACCCCGAGAAGTCCGGCGACGCCGGAGCCCAGCTGCTGTCCAACTGGCTCGAGACCCTCTAGGACGTACGACGCAATGAGCACGCACCGCCTCGAACTCCTCCCCGCCGTCGATGTCCGCGACGGCCAGGCCGTACGCCTGGTCCACGGTGAGTCCGGCTCGGAGACCTCCTACGGCGACCCGCTCCAGGCCGCCCTCAGCTGGCAGCGGTCGGGCGCCGAGTGGCTGCATCTGGTGGACCTCGACGCCGCCTTCGGCACCGGTGACAACCGGGCGCGGATCGCCGAGGTCGCCCGCTCGATGGACATCAAGGTCGAGCTGTCCGGCGGCATCCGTGACGACGACACCCTCGCCGCGGCCCTGGCCACCGGCTGCACCCGGGTCAACCTCGGCACCGCCGCCCTGGAAACCCCGGAGTGGGTCGCCAAGGTCATCGCCGAGCACGGGGACAGGATCGCCGTGGGCCTGGACGTCCGCGGCACGACCCTGCGCGGCCGCGGCTGGACCCGTGACGGCGGCGACCTGTACGAGACCCTCGCCCGTCTCGACTCCGAGGGCTGCGCGCGCTACGTGGTCACCGACATCGCCAAGGACGGCACGCTCCAGGGCCCCAACCTGGAGCTGCTGAAGAACGTCTGCGCGGCGACCGACCGGCCCGTCGTCGCCTCCGGCGGCGTCTCCTCCCTCGACGACCTGCGTGCCATCGCGAGCCTCGTACCCGAGGGTGTCGAAGGCGCCATCGTGGGCAAGGCCCTCTATGCCAAGGCATTCACCCTGGAAGAGGCGCTGGAGGCTGTGTCCCGATGACCGACATAGAGCGTGTGCAGAGCGACAGTCCCTGGGAAGAGACCATCGGATTCGCGCGTGCCGTCGCGGCGGGGGACCGGGTACTGGTCTCCGGCACGATGCCGTTCTCCGGCCGGGTGCTGTACGGCGAGGGCGACCCGTACGAGCAGGCCAAGGTCGCCTTCGGCAACGCCCTGGCCGCGCTCGAGAAGTTCGGCCTCGGCCCCGAGGACGTCATCCGCACCCGGATGTACCTCACCCACGCGCGCGATGTGGACGCGGTCGGCCGCGCCCACAAGGAGCTCTTCGACGCCGTACGCCCGGCCGCGACGCTCGTCGTGGTCTCCGGCTTCGTCGACTCGCGCGTCCTGGTCGAGGTCGAACTCGAAGCTTTCCGCGATACGCAGAGGAGTCCGAACGCATGACGCTGGCGGTCCGAGTCATTCCCTGTCTGGACGTGGACGCCGGCCGGGTCGTCAAGGGCGTCAACTTCCAGAACCTGCGGGACGCGGGCGACCCGGTGGAGATGGCCAAGCTGTACGACACCGAGGGCGCCGACGAGCTCACCTTCCTGGACATCACGGCCTCCTCGGGGGACCGCGAGACGACCTACGACGTCGTACGGCGCACCGCCGAGCAGGTCTTCATCCCGCTGACGGTCGGCGGCGGCGTCCGGACCCCCGGGGACGTCGACCATCTGCTGCGCGCCGGAGCGGACAAGGTCGGGGTCAACACCGCCGCGATCGCCCGGCCCGAGCTGATCCGCGAGATCTCCGAGCGCTTCGGCAGCCAGGTCCTGGTCCTGTCGGTGGACGCCCGCCGTTGCCCCGAGGGGACGGTGACGGAGTCCGGCTTCGAGGTCACCACGCACGGCGGCCGCCGCGGCACCGGCCTGGACGCCATCGAGTGGGCCCACCGCGCGGCGGAGCTGGGCGCGGGCGAGATCCTCCTCAACTCGATGGACGCGGACGGCACGAAGGACGGCTACGACACCGAAATGATCGCGGCGGTGCGCGGGCGCGTCACGATCCCGGTGATCGCCTCGGGCGGCGCGGGCAAGCTGGACCACTTCGGCCCCGCGGTCGCCGCGGGCGCGGACGCGGTGCTCGCGGCATCGGTCTTCCACTTCGGCGACCTGCGGATCGGCGAGGTCAAGGAAACCCTGCGCGCCGCGGGCCACCCGGTCCGCTGACCTCGCGCGCGCGTCCCCGTGCTTCGTACGCACCGCCTTCGTACGCACCGCCTGCCCTGACTCCGTACTCGCCGCGTCCCCGTACGCCGTCCCCACCCGGACTTGCATCCCGGCGGGGCGGCCCGCCGGTGCATCAAATCGAGAGGAATGCCGCCCACCTCTAGGTACCGACTGGACGGTATGGAATCCTGCCCACAGCAGGACATGTTCGGCCCGGGAGGGCCGCCCGCTCATCCGCCGGAGCGAGCCTCCCCTGCCGTCCGCACAGGGGGAGGATCCGTGATGCAGCCAGTCGTACGAACCCGTGTCCGGGCACGGTCCGGTCTGCCGACCGCAGCGTCGCCCGTCAGGTCCCTGGCGGGCGACGCTGCCGACGTTCTGCACGGCGCGGCCCGCGTCCTGCTGAACGATCTGCCTCAGCTCACCGACCGCCTGGTGGCGGCCCTGCGGGAGCAGGAGCCCGCCTTTCGCGCGGCCGTCGACGCCGAGCCCGACGAGGTCCGGCAACAGGTCCACCGGTCGCTCCGGCACAGTATCGGCGCCTTGCTCGGCCCCAGGGAGCGCGCGGACGCCGCCCGCCGCTTCAGCTGGCAGCTCGGCGGCGACCTCGCCCGGCAGGGGCTGCCGCTGGACGCGCTCCAGCACGCCTTCCGGCTCGGCGGCTCCATGATCTGGCAGGCGCTGGTCGACGTGGCGGGGCGGCGGGACCCCGACGACGTCCGCCTGCTCGTCCATGTGGCCGCCGACATCTGGGATTTCGTCGACGAGCACTGCACGATCGTCGCCGGCGCCTACCGCCAGGTGGAGCGGCAGGTCTCCTGGCGCCGGCAGAACCGGCTGCGGCTGATGGCCGGTTCGCTGCTGGACGGCACCACCCGCATCGCCGATCTCCCCGAGGTCGCGGCGGCTCTCGAACTCCCGGAGGAGGGGCGGTACGCCGTCGTCGCCGTCGCGGGCGGCAACAGCCGCGCGTACGGCGGTGCGCAGCCTCCGCGTACTCCGCCCGGCCTGCGGGTCCTCTGGCACAGTGAGCCCGACGCCGCCCATGGCATCGTCCTCATCGGCGAGGGCAGCGTGACGGAACTCGGCCGGGCCCTGCGCGTACCGCCCGGCGGCCGCATCGGCATCAGTTCGGCCGTCGAAGGCCTCGCCTCGCTGGGGGAGGCCCGCCGCCTCGCCGAGACGGCGCTGCGCTCCTGCCCCGGGGGAGGCGGACCCGCGCTGCTCGACGAGCATCTGCCGGCCGCCCTCGTGGTGTCCTCGCCCGCCCTCGGCACAGCCCTGGCGGACCGGGTGCTCGGTCCGCTGCTCCGGCTGGAGCCCAACGACCGGGCCACGCTGCTCGAAACCCTCACGGCATGGCTGGAGTGCGACGGCTCCGCGCAGCGCACCGGCAACCGGCTGTACTGCCACCGCAATACGGTTCTCAACCGGCTGCGCCGCTACGAGCAGCTCAGCGGCCGCTCCCTCGGCCGGCCCGGCGATGTGGTGGAGCTGTCGCTGGCACTCGCGGCCCGGCGGCTGTTGCACGTATGACAAGGTGAACGCGGCCGTGTGGCGGGGGGGTTGGGCGGAGGCACAAGCGGGGGGACCCCCGCTGGGCACCGGCACCGACCTGATCCACGGCCCTGTACCCGCGGTAAGCCCTATGGTGCGGTGGTCGGCATGCCCTATGCCTCGTCCCAACCCCGTGCGCCCCATCGCACCGAACCATCCGCGCAGCGCGCGGCGGTCTTCATCCTCGTCCTCCATCTGGCCGTCGTGGCGGCCGGGC
Organism: Streptomyces sp. NPDC004647; assembly: GCF_040609575.1. NCBI lineage: Bacteria > Bacillati > Actinomycetota > Actinomycetes > Kitasatosporales > Streptomycetaceae > Streptomyces > Streptomyces sp. NPDC004647. Next base: position 17,617 of record NZ_JBEXKU010000061.1, read on the forward strand.
CCTGGGCCGGCGACGCCGCCGGCGATCTGCCCGGCGTGCTCGCGGTGCTGGACTGCGGCGCCATCCTGTGGGCGACGGTCCGGTACACCGTCCAGCGGCACGCCGACGAGGACGAGGCGGACGTGCGATGAACGGCGCGGGGTTCGACGGGGACTCGATCGCGCTGGTGATCTTCGCGGCCTTTCTCGCGGTCTCGGTCCTGCTGTGCGGGCTGGCCGCCACCGACATCGACGAGGCCGAGCAGTTCTACACCGGCAAGGGATCGCTCGGGCCGGTGCAGAACGGTCTGGCCATCGCCGGTGACTACATTTCGGCGGCCACCGTGCTGGGCACCACCGGCTCCATCGCGCTCGCCGGATACGACGGCATCATGTTCGCCTGTGCCACCGTGCTGTCGCTGGTGCTTCTGATGCTCGTCATGGCCGAGCCCCTGCGGAGCGCCGGCCGGTACACCCTCGGTGACGTCCTGGCCCGGCGGCTGCGCGAGCGGCCGGCCCGTATCGCCATGGGCACCGCCACGGTGCTGGTGCTGTTCCCGCTGCTGCTCATCCAGCTCACCGCGGCAGGCAAGGTCATGTCCGCGCTGCTCGGCCTCTCCGGCGGCGGAGCCCTGACGGCCTGCACGGTCTTCACCGGCACTCTGATGGTCTGCTACGCGGCCTTCGGCGGAATGCGCGGTACCGGGCTCGTCCAGATCCTCAAGACCGTGGTCGTCCTCGCCGCCATCGCGGTGCTCGCGGGCATGGTGCTCGACCGTTTCGACTGGAGCCTCGGCCGGCTCTTCGACGCGGCGGCCGAGGGGAACGGCAGCGGGGACGCGTACGGCAAGCCCGGTCTGCAGTTCGGCGACTCCACCGCCGGCCGGTTCGACACGTTCAGTTTCCAGCTCACCCTGGCCGTCGGCGCCGCCTGCATGCCGCATGTCACCATGCGGCTCTACGCGGCGCGCAGTGCCAGAGCTCTGCGCACCTCCATGACATGGGCCATCGGTGCGGTCGCCGCCCTGTGCGCCGGTGTCGTCGTCATCGGTATAGGGGCGGCCGCACTCGTCGGCAGCCGCGTCATCCACGCCTCGGACCGGTCGGGCGACACCGCCCTGATGCTGCTGTCCGGGGCGCTGGACCCGGGTGCCGGTACCGCCGACAACAGCCTGCTGTTCTCGTTCGTCGCCTGCGCCGTGTTCGCCACCACCCTGGCGACCGTCGCCGGGATCACTCTGGCCGCCGCCTCGACCCTCGCCCACGACCTGCTGGGCCGCAGCGCGCTGGGCGGCAAGCTGTCCGTCACGCGCGAAGTCACCCGCGCGCGCCTGGCGGTGGTCGCGCTGGGGTCGGTCGCCGTACTGCTCGCGGTCTTCACCCGGGACTGGAACTCCGAGGTGCTGATCTCCTACACCTTCGCCAACGCCGCGTCCGCTCTGCTGCCCGTTCTTCTCTACTCACTGTTCTGGAAGGGGTTCACCACCACCGGCATGTGCTGGACCCTCTACGGGACCCTGGCGCTCGTCCTGATCCTGATTGCGGTCTCCCCGGGGGTCTCCGGCAGTCCCGTCGCGATCTTCCCCGACTGGGACTTCAACCTGTTCCCGCTGCAAGCCCCGGGCATCGTGACGATTCCGGCGGGCTTCGCCTTCGGCTGGCTCGGCTCCGTCTTCGGCGGCGGCCGGCCGGAACCGGAGGAGAAGGAATGGGCAGCCGCACAACCGCCCGTTGCCGATACCGGCTTCCGGTTCTGACCCGCGCCGGACCTGACAGCACGCCCCCGGGCTCGGTCCCGGGGGCGTGCCGGCGTGGGCCCGCCCCGAGGGCGGACGGCGCTCCTCGTGAAACCGCCCTAGAGAGGCAGCCCGAGCTGTGCCTCGCGCACCTTGGCGATCGCGTCCTTCTCGCCGTCCAGATCCACCCGGGCCACGTCCTGGCGGCCGAAGATGAAGAGCGTCAGCTCACCCGGCTCGCCGGTCGCCGTGACGACCGGCGCGCCGCGGTGTGCGACCGCCGTCTGACCGTTGGGGCGGCGAAGCACCAGCCCGACCGGGGAGTTGCGGCCGAGCAGCCGGGCCGCCTTCTCCAGGCGCGACCAGAGCGCGTCCGCGAACACCGGATCGATCTCGCGTGGCGTCCAGTCGGGCGAGGCGCGGCGGACGTCCTCGGCGTGGACGAAGAACTCCACGGTGTTCGCCGCCTCGTCGACCTGCTTCAGCGCGTACGGCGACATCCGCGGCGGCCCGGTGCGGATGAGCTGGATCAGCTCCTCGTACGGCTTCGCAGTGAACTCGGCCTGCACTCGGTCCCTGCGCGCGGCCAACGGTTTGAAGAGGATGCCCGCTGCCGCGTCGGCGCGGCGCTCGCGCATCACCACATGCGCGGCGAGGTCCCGGGTGGTCCAGTCGTCGCACAGCGTGTGGGCGGTCGGGCCCGCGGCTTCCAACAGATCGGCGAGGAGCAGGCGTTCGCGCTTGGCATGGGTCGACATACGGCCAGCGTACGACCGGTGCCCGAACCGTGCCACGGTGCCGCGCCCGGCGTCCGGGTTCAGCGCGGCAGAGGGGCCGTCAGCTTCTTCCCGCTGGGAGCGTCGCTGAGCGTCAGCGCGCAGGAGATCCGCTTCTCATCCCGTATTCGATAGGTGTCCAGCGAGGGGTACAGCGCGTAGTTGAAGTACTGCCGGCCGTCCTCGGGAATGGCCTTCATCCGCTCGGTCACCGCCGGCTCGCAGAGCTCGAGCGCCTTCGTCTGGAGCTGCTGCTCGGTGGTGAATGTGCCGGTCAGCGTCTTGTTGGCGATCACCTCGCCGTCGTGGGCCGCCCCGCAGGAACGGGCCTTGATCTGCTTGACGGTCACGTCGAGCGCGGGGTGGTCGAAGCACCGGCCCGGCTTGAGGACCACGAACGGCACCAGATCGCCCGGCGTGGGCGCAACGGACGGGGAGAAGGTGGGGGACGAGGGACTCGGAGCAGCCCCGTCCCCGGCGCCACCGGAACCCGCCGGCTCCCGGCCGTCGCCCCGCTCGCCGGGTGTGGAGCGCGGCTTGGCGTCGGCGGAGGCGTCGCCGTCGTCCGAGCCCTGGAGGATCAGGAGGCTTCCGACGGCGAGCCCGGCCGCCAGCACGCCGGCGATGAAGAGGGCGGCGATCTTCGGACCGCTGGGACCGGAGCCGGGCGGTGGCGGGGGCGGCGGATACGCCCCGTAACCGCTCTGCGGCGCTGCGTAGCCCGGCGCCTGTCCGTATGCCTGGGGCGAGCCGTACCCCTGCGGCTGTCCGAAACCCTGCTGGTGCCCATGGCCCGGGCCCTGGCCCGGCTCCGGGCCGTAGCCCTGCGCGGGGCCGAAGTCCTGCGGAGGCCCGAAGCCGCCCCCGGCAGCGGGCGGGGTTGAGTCGGGTGGCGGGGGCGGAGACGTCATGCGGAAAGCATGCCGTATCCCACTGACATTCCGTTCATCGGGCCATGCGATCCGGGCAGTTGAGGAACGACGAGCCCCCCGCCGGACCATGGCCCGGAGCAGGCCCTCCCGCCGGCGGCACAGCCACCCCGCGCGAAGCGGCACAATGGAGCCCATGTCCAGCACCGCGCGCCCTTCCGGCCTCGACCCGGCCATCGTCGCCCGCCTCAAGCGGAACGACGACGGTCTCTTCCCGGCCGTCGCCCAGCAGTACGACACCGGTGAGGTGCTGATGGTCGGCTGGATGGACGACGAGGCGCTGCACCGCACGCTCACCACCGGCCGTTGCACGTACTGGAGCCGCAGCCGCCAGGAGTACTGGGCCAAGGGCGACACCTCCGGGCACGTGCAGCACGTGAAATCCGTGGCCCTCGACTGCGACGCCGACACGGTGCTCATCAAGGTCGACCAGATCGGCGCGGCCTGCCACACCGGCGACCGCACCTGCTTCGACGCCGGGGACCTGCCGCTGAGCCCCCGGGCGTGAGCGGCCTCCCGCCCACGCCACTAGGATCCAGCCCCATGACCACGGGTGCTGCCACGATGGACCTCGAGACCTTCCGCAAGCTGGCGGCCGACCGCCGCGTCATCCCCGTCAGCCGCAGGCTGCTCGCGGACGGTGACACTCCGGTCGGGCTCTACCGCAAGCTCGCCGCGGAACGCCCCGGGACGTTCCTGCTCGAATCCGCCGAGAACGGCCGCTCCTGGTCCCGCTACTCCTTCATCGGCGTGCACAGCGCGGCCACCCTCACCGTCCGCGACGGAGACGCCCACTGGCTCGGCAGTCCTCCGGTGGGCGTTCCCACCGACGGCGATCCGCTGGAGGCGCTGCGCGCCACGGTCGAAGCCCTGCACACACCGCGTGACCTGGGCGGACTCGTCCATCTCCCGCCCTTCACCGGGGGCATGGTCGGTTACCTCGGCTACGACATCGTGCGCCGGCTCGAGCGGATCGGCGACAGCACCCGGGACGATCTGCGGCTGCCCGAGCTGACGATGCTGCTCACCTCGGACCTCGCGGTGCTGGACCACTGGGACGGCACGGTGCTGCTGATCGCCAACGCGATCAACCACAACGACCTCGCCACCGGCGTCGACGAGGCGTACGCGGACGCGGTGGCCCGCCTCGACGCGATGACCGCCGACCTCGCCCGGCCAGCCCCCTCCGGCGCCGCCGTGCTCCCCCCGTCGCAGCTGCCCGAGTACACCGAGCTGTGGGGCGGGGAGGCGTACCAGGAGGTCGTCGCGGACATCAAGGAGCGCATCCGCGCGGGCGAGGCCTTCCAGGTCGTGCCCTCGCAGCGGTTCGAGACGCCGTGCCCGGCCTCCGCCCTCGACGTCTACCGGGTGCTGCGGGCCACCAACCCGAGCCCGTACATGTACCTCTTCCGGTTCCCCGGCGTCGACGGGGACGAGGGCTTCGACGTCGTCGGATCCAGCCCCGAGGCGCTGGTGAAGGTCGAGGACGGCCGCGCCATGGTCCATCCCATCGCGGGCACCCGGCCGCGCGGCGCCACCCCGCAGGAGGACGCGGCCCTCGCCGAGGAGCTGCTCGCCGACCCCAAGGAGCGCGCCGAGCATCTGATGCTGGTCGACCTCGGGCGCAACGACCTGGGCCGGGTCTGCGAGCCCGGCAGCGTCGAGGTCGTCGACTTCATGTCGGTCGAGCGCTACAGCCATGTGATGCACATCGTCTCGACCGTCGTCGGCCGCCTCGGAGAGGGGCGGACGGCCTTCGACGTGCTCACGGCCTGCTTCCCCGCCGGCACCCTGTCCGGGGCCCCCAAGCCGCGCGCGATGCAGATCATCGAGGAGCTGGAGCCGACCCGGCGAGGTCTGTACGGCGGCTGCGTCGGCTATCTCGACTTCGCGGGCGACTCCGACACCGCCATCGCCATCCGTACGGCCCTGCTGCGCGGCGGTACGGCGTACGTCCAGGCCGGCGCGGGCGTGGTCGCCGACTCCGACCCGCAGGCCGAGGACACCGAATGCCGCAACAAGGCGGCGGCGGTTCTCCGCGCGGTCGCGATGGCCGGCGGCCTCTCCTCGCGGCAGCCCTGATCGGCCCGGAAGGCGGCGGGGGCTCGCGCCGTGAGCCGAGACGGACGGCCGGGGGCGACCGTCCCGCGGCCGACCCGCGTCATCGAGAGCCGGGGACACACGCGATAGTGGAGGGGTGAGTGCCGTACCCCATCCCCGTGCATCAGAAGACCAGGCGCAGCCGAGCGCGCGCCGGAGTCTCGCCGCCGCCCTCCTCCTCGGCGCGCTGGGGGCCGCCATCGCGCTGCTCTCCGGAGGGCAGATCTGGAGCGAGGGGACGGCGAGTGCCGCACAGGGCGCGCTGCCGCTGGCCGTCAGCGGGCGGGACGTCACCGGGCTGCCGGCCGCTCTCGCCGTGGTCGGACTGGCCGCGCTCGTCGCGGTGTTCGCCGTACGCCGGGCCGGCCGGACCGTCGTCGCAGGACTGCTCGCGCTGAGCGGCGCCGCGGCCGTGCTCACGTCCTTCCTCGGGGCCTCCGACACCGCCGCGCTCAGAGCCGAGGCGGCCCGGGCGACCGGTCTGGCCGAGGCCGGGGCCGAGCACGTCACCCACACCGCCTGGCCCTGGGTCTCCGCGGCCGGAGGCCTGCTGCTGCTGCTCGCCGGGCTGCTCGCGCTCCGTCACGGCCGGCACTGGCCCGCCATGTCGGGCCGCTACGAGCGCGACGGCCGCTCCGCCCCGGCCCGTACCCGGACCGCGCCAGACCCCGACCGGCCCGAGGAGATCTGGAAGGCGCTGGACCGCGGCGAGGATCCCACCCGCGACGGCTGATCCATCTGCGGCCACCCCCGCTCACAGCGCCTCCGGGCGTCGGGGACAATGACCGTGAGCGTTGACGCGCCCCGACCCGGGGGAGCTCCCGGATGGAGTCCGGGGGAGCACAACAGCAACGAGGAGTAACTCATGGCGGGCACAAGCCACGGACACACCCCGGCCGCGTGGACCGGCGTTCTCATCGCCCTCATTGGCTTCTGCATCTCCGGTGCGTTCACGGTGTTGGCCGAGCCGATCGGCTTCGTGGCGGGCCTCGTCGTCGTCGGGCTCGGCGGTGTCGTCGGCATGGCGATGCGCGCGGCCGGCAAGGGTCAGCAGAAGTCCCGGCCGCAGTCGCCGCGGCAGGCGCAGACCCAGAGCTGAGCTTCGCGGCGGGCGGGGCGCGCCGGCCGGGAGGCCGCCGTCCCGCCGTGCCGGTGTCCGAAGGCGCAGCCGGGCCCGTACACGCAGGCCCCACGGCCGTCCGAGCGGGTCCGGAGCTGCGCCTTCGCCCTTCTGCGGGGAGACTCGGCAGTGTGACCGACGAATCCGCCCAGCAGAAGCCGGTGGCAGGGCGCGCGGCCGCCGTGGCGGTCCCGCTCGCGTCCCTCGCCGCAGTCGTGGCCGCCTTCGGCTATGTCGGTGCGGTCGACCCGGGCGAGCCCGGCCACTACCCCGTCTGCCCGCTCCTGGCGTACACCGGGATCCTCTGTCCCGGCTGCGGCGGCCTGCGCAGCGCTCACGCCGTCGCGCACGGCGAGCTGGGCACCGCCATTGGGGACAACGCTCTCGCCGTGGCCGCCTTCACCGCCTTCGCCGTCCTCTGGGTGGTCTGGTTCGGACGGGCGGTACGGGGCGGGCCGCCCCTGGAGTTGCGGCCGCGTCCCGTCCACTGGTGGTCCCTGGCGGCTCTCGCGCTCCTCTTCACGGCCGTCCGGAATTCGCCCCTCGGCGCCGGGCTCGCGCCATGACCGGGACCGTGCGGCCTCCGGCGACCACCGTGAATGTCCAGGTCGTGGGACCGCCGTCCACCGGATGCGAGACCTGCGCCCGGGGCCGGATACCATCACAGTGCCTCACGCAGTGGCTGGTGGGGCAGCGCCGAACAGGCGCAGACCCATTGCTCCAGAATCCCGGAAGGGGGCCGCTCGCGTGAGTGTGCTCGACGAGATCATCGACGGAGTCCGCGCCGACCTCGCAGAGCGGCAGGCGCGCGTCAGCCTCGACGAGCTCAAGGAGCGGGCCGCGAAGGCTCCCCAGGCCAAGGACGGCATCGCCGCACTGCGCGGTGACAGCGTCAAGGTCATCTGCGAGGTCAAGCGCTCCAGCCCGTCGAAGGGCGCGCTCGCCGCGATCGCCGACCCGGCCGGACTCGCCTCCGACTACGAGGTGGGCGGCGCGGCCGTCATCAGCGTGCTGACCGAGGAGCGCAAGTTCGGCGGCTCGCTGGCCGACCTGGAGGCCGTACGGGCCAAGGTCGACATCCCGGTGCTGCGCAAGGACTTCATCGTCACCTCCTACCAGCTGTGGGAGGCCCGGGCGTACGGCGCGGACCTCGTCCTGCTGATCGTCGCCGCCCTCGACCAGGAGGCCCTGGTGTCGCTGGTCGAGCGGGCCGAGTCGATCGGGCTCACCCCGATCGTCGAGGTGCACGACGAGGAGGAGGCCGACCGGGCCGTGGACGCCGGGGCGCGGGTCATCGGCGTCAACGCGCGCAACCTGAAGACGCTCGAGGTGGACCGCGGGAACTTCTCACGCATCGCGCCGGAGATCCCCGACCACATCGTGAAGATCGCCGAATCGGGCGTGCGCGGGCCGCACGACCTGATCGCGTACGCCAATGAGGGCGCCGACGCCGTGCTGGTCGGCGAGTCGCTGGTCACCGGCCGCGACCCCAAGTCGGCGGTGGCCGATCTGGTGGCCGCGGGAGCCCACCCGGCGCTGCGGCACGGGCGGGGCTGAGGAACGGATGTGCGCGTACGCCCGGCTGGCTCGCGGCTGCAGGCCGCGCGGCTGCCGTGCGCCCGCGCGGCGCGTTCGTGGGCGCAGGGTGCGGTATGTGATCGGCTGTGTGCCGGGTCAGGTCAACGGAATGCGATGGCGCCGGGGCGCTGCGCTTTAGCCGTCCGGCTTCGGGCGGGTGACCGGTCCGCCGGTGCTTGTGTGGTTTCGGGGCCGGGGCCTCCGGGGTGGGGGCGTCCGGGAACGGATGTTTACGGGCCTGGCGGCCCACACATATCCGGCAGCTTCCCGGAACCCCCGTCCCCGCGACCCAGTCCCCTCCCGCCGGTGGCCTTCTTCGGGCCCCGTCATGGGGCAGCCCAGTGGCCCGGCCGCGGCGCAGTTGCTCTCGCGTACCGTGAAACTCATCCAAGACATTTTGGGGCATCAGTCCCCATCGAGGAGTACGTCGGATGTCGTCTGACTTCTTCATTCCGGACCCTGAGGGTCGCATTCCCAGTGCCGAGGGCTACTTCGGTGCCTTCGGCGGCAAGTTCATCCCCGAGGCGCTCGTCGCCGCGGTGGACGAGGTGGCCGCCGAGTACGAGAAGGCGAAGGGCGATCCCCAGTTCGCCGCCGAACTGGACGACCTGCTGGTCAACTACACCGGGCGGCCGAGCGCACTGACCGAGGTGCCGCGGTTCGCCGAGCAGGCCGGGGGAGCGAGGATCTTCCTCAAGCGGGAGGACCTGAACCACACCGGCTCGCACAAGATCAACAACGTGCTCGGGCAGGCCCTGCTCACCAAGCGCATGGGCAAGACCCGGGTCATCGCCGAGACCGGTGCGGGCCAGCACGGTGTCGCCACGGCGACCGCGTGCGCCCTGTTCGGCCTCGAGTGCACCATCTACATGGGCGAGATCGACACCGAGCGGCAGGCCCTGAACGTCGCCCGGATGAGGATGCTCGGTGCCGAGGTCGTGGCCGTGAAGTCCGGCAGCCGGACGCTGAAGGACGCGATCAACGAGGCGTTCCGCGACTGGGTCGCCAATGTGGACCGCACGCACTACCTGTTCGGGACGGTGGCGGGGCCGCACCCGTTCCCGGCGATGGTGCGGGACTTCCACCGGGTGATCGGCGTCGAGGCGCGGCGGCAGATCCTGGAGCGGACCGGGCGGCTGCCGGACGCGGTCGCGGCCTGTGTGGGCGGCGGCTCCAACGCCATCGGGCTGTTCCACGCCTTCCTCGCGGACCAGACCGTGCGGCTGGTGGGCCTGGAGGCCGCCGGGCACGGGGTCGAGTCCGGCGAGCACGCCGCGACTTTGAGCGTCGGCGAGCCCGGCATCCTGCACGGCTCGCGCAGCTACGTCCTGCAGGACGACGAGGGCCAGATCACCGAGCCCTACTCGATCTCCGCGGGGCTGGACTACCCGGGCATCGGCCCCGAGCACTCGTATCTGAAGGACTCGGGACGGGCCCAGTACCGGCCGGTCACCGACGACCAGGCGATGCAGGCGCTGCGCCTGCTGTCGCAGACCGAGGGCATCATCCCGGCGATCGAGAGCGCGCACGCGCTGCACGGCGCGATCGAACTCGGCCGGGAGCTGGGCACGGACGGGCTGATCCTCGTCAACCTCTCCGGCCGCGGGGACAAGGACATGGACACGGCTGCCCGCTACTTCGGGCTGTACGACCCGACCGACGCGGTCGAGGCCGACGAGACCGAAGGGGTCGAGTGATGGCGGGGAACGTGGAGTTGCTGGGGTCGGTGCTGGGCCGGGCCAAGGAGGAGAACCGGGCCGCGCTCGTCGGCTATCTGCCGGCCGGCTTTCCGACCGTCGACGCCGGCGTTCAGGCCGTCATCGCGATGGCCGAGGGCGGCTGCGACCTCGTCGAGGTGGGTCTGCCGCACAGTGACCCGGTCCTCGACGGGCCGGTCATCCAGACCGCCGACGACATCGCGCTGCGCGGCGGGGTGCGGATCGCCGATGTGCTGCGTACGGTCCGCGAGGCGCACGCGGCCACCGGCGTGCCCGTGCTGTGCATGACGTACTGGAACCCGGTGGACCGGTACGGCCCCGAGCGGTTCGCCGCCGAGTTGGCCGAGGCCGGGGGAGCGGGCTGCATCCTGCCGGACCTGCCGATCGAGGAGTCGGAGGTGTGGCGCAAGGCCGCCGAGCAGCACGGCCTGGCGACGGTCTTCGTGGTCGCGCCCAGCAGCCGCGACGAGCGGCTCGCCAGAATCACGGCGGCGGGCAGTGGCTTCGTGTACGCGGCGTCGCTGATGGGCGTCACCGGCACCCGCGAGTCGGTGGGCGAGCAGGCCCAGGACCTGGTGCGGCGCACCCGTGCGACGACCGCTCTGCCGGTCTGTGTCGGGCTGGGTGTGTCCAACCCGGAACAGGCCGCCGAGGTCGCGCAGTTCGCGGACGGGGTGATCGTCGGATCGGCCTTCGTCAAGCGGCTGCTGGACGCCCCGGACCTGGAGGCGGGCCTGGCCGGGGTGCGTACGCTCGCGGGCGAGCTGGCGGAGGGCGTCCGCCGCCGCACCTGACATAGCCCATAAGGGTGGATCTATGACCGGGGAGGCACGCTGCTGCCTCCCCGGTTCGTTCCTTCAGGGTGTGAGCGAGAAGAACCGAGAGGGAAAGCGCAGCGCCCGCGAGCGACTGCAGGAAGAGCGCGAGCGGGAGAAGGGCCGCGAGAAGCGCAAGCGGATGCTGCTGGTGGGTGTCGCCGCCATCGCGGTGCTGGGCATCGCGGCAGGAGTGGGCGTCGTGGTGTCCCGGACCGGCGGCAAGGAGGAAGCGGCCGGGCCGGTGGTCGCCCCGACCGGGGCGAACGGCGAGGACAGCCTCGCGATCCCGGTGGGGAGGACGGACGCCCCGTCCACCCTCACCATCTATGAGGACTTCCGCTGCCCGGCGTGCGCCCAGTTCGAGAACGGCTTCCGCGGCACCATCGATGAGCTTCGGAGAGCGGGCCAACTGAGAACCGAGTACCACCTGGTCACGATCATCGATGGGAACGTCGGCGGCCGGGGCTCGCTGAACGCGGCCAACGCGGCGGCGTGCGCGCAGGACGTCGGGAAGTTCCCGGAGTACCACGACGTGCTCTACAAGAATCAGCCGCCGGAGCAGGACGACGCGTTCGCCAGGAAGGACTATCTGATCGAGCTGGCGAGCCAGGTGAAAGGCCTGGTCACGAACACGTTCAAGAAGTGCGTCAACGACGGCGACCACGACGGCTGGGTGAAGAAGGCCAACAGCGCCTTCACCAGCTCCAGCCACCAGGGCACCCCGACCGTGCTGCTCAACGGCAAGGACGTCTATGCCGATCAGCAGAACCCGCTGACGCCGGACAAGCTGAAGAAGCTCGTCGGGGACGCCGCGAAGGGGCAGTAATGGGGCGGGAGTGACGCCTGTTACGCAGCCGTTGCCGGGCGGATTGCCGCATGTCCCGCCCGGCACGGTAGCGTCGGTCTAGCCATGGACCTCGCATTCATTCCCAGCCCGTCGACCGGCGTGATCCACCTCGGACCGGTCCCGCTTCGCGGCTACGCGTTCTGCATCATCATCGGCGTATTCGTCGCTGTCTGGCTCGGCGGCCGCCGCTGGGTCGCCCGCGGCGGCCTGCCGGGGACCGTCGCCGACATCGCCGTCTGGGCGGTGCCGTTCGGTCTTGTCGGTGGCCGCCTCTACCACGTGATCACCACGTACGAGCCATACTTCGGCGAGAACGGCCACTGGGTCGACGCGTTCAAGATCTGGGAAGGCGGTCTCGGCATCTGGGGCGCGATCGCCCTCGGTGCGGTCGGCGCGTGGATCGGCTGCCGCCGCCGGGGCATCCCGCTCCCGGCGTACGCGGACGCCGTCGCCCCGGGTCTCGCCTTCGCCCAGGCGATCGGCCGCTGGGGCAACTGGTTCAACCAGGAGCTGTACGGCCGGGCGACCGATCTGCCCTGGGCGCTCAGGATCGACGCCGACCCGGACATCGGCCGGGTCGCCGGGACCTACCACCCGACCTTCCTCTACGAGTCGCTGTGGTGCGTGGGCGTGGCACTCCTGGTCATCTGGGCGGACCGGCGCTTCACGCTCGGCCACGGGCGGGCCTTCGCGCTGTACGTCGCCGCGTACACGGTGGGGCGCGCCTGGATCGAGTACATGCGGATCGACGAGGCCCACCACATCCTGGGCCTCCGGCTCAATGTCTGGACCTCGATCGTCGTCTTCCTGGGGGCCATCGCCTACCTGATCATCTCGGCGAAGCGCAGTCCCGGCCGCGAGACCGTGGTCGAACCCGCGGCGGAGGCCGCTCGAGAGGCCGCAGCCGCGGGTGACGACTCGGATGCGGACGCCACGGAGAACGTGGATGCCACGGAGAAGGCGGACGCCACGGAGAAGGAAGCGGTCCCGGCAGACGAGACGGACACCACCGCCGCGCGCGATGACGCCGTGGACGGTGAGCCGGAGACCGCTGTCGCCGGCGAGCACGCCGGCGACGGCTCCGGAGCCGAGTCGGAGGCCGGAGCCCCGAAGAAGAGCTGACACCAGCGGTACGTCACAACGGCCGCCGGGCCCGCGCAAGCGGTCCGGCGGCCGTTGTGCGCGTCGAGGGGCGCCCCGCGCGGCCGGTGGCACAGGAGCGCCGCGAAGCCCACCGCCACGGCCCGGCCGGTGAAGATGCCCGAGGGCGAAGTCCCAGGTCAGAGAGGTAAGTTCGGCCTTCCTTGCTAGCGGATCAAGGTGAATCGTGCATACCTTCGAGGCACGGGGAGGCGGTCGGTCCGTCTTCCGGGGAAGAGGAGCACCAGCACCATGTCCGTCATCGACAACGCCGCCGCGCTGCACGAGGCACACCGCGACAACCACACCCACCGGGACGTCAACGGTGGCTGGCTGCGTCCCGCGGTCTTCGGCGCGATGGACGGACTGGTCTCCAACCTCGCGCTGATCACCGGTGTCGCGGGCGGCGACGTGGCCTCGAAGACCATCGTGATCACTGGGCTGGCAGGGCTGGCCGCCGGTGCGTTCTCGATGGCCGCCGGTGAGTACACCTCCGTGGCCTCCCAGCGTGAGCTGGTCCTCGCCGAGCTGGAGGTGGAGCGGCGCGAGCTGCGCAGCCACCCCAAGGACGAGCAGAAGGAGCTCGCCGCGCTCTACACCTCGCGCGGTGTCGAGCCCAAGCTCGCGGCCGAGGTGGCCAGGCAGCTGTCCAAGGACCCCGAGCAGGCCCTGGAGATCCACGCCCGCGAGGAGCTCGGGATCGACCCCTCGGACCTTCCCTCGCCCACCGTGGCCGCCATGTCCTCGTTCGCGGCCTTCGCCCTGGGGGCGCTGCTGCCCGTGCTGCCGTTCCTGCTCGGGGCCGCCGCGTTGCTGCCCTCCGTGCTGGTCGCGCTGCTCGGTCTCTTCGGCTGCGGCGCCGTCGTGGCGAGGGTCACGGCCCGCTCCTGGTGGTACAGCGGACTCCGGCAACTGATACTGGGCGGGACGGCGGCTGCGGTCACCTTCGGTCTCGGTACGCTGTTCGGCACCGCCGTCGGGTAGGGCCCCTGGTTCCGTACGCTGCGGAGCCGCACAGCTACAGGTTTCTCGTCGGTTTCAGCTCGTTTACCAACGGGCATGAGCCGGGGGCGCTCCAGGCAATGTCGCCTGCCGCGCCCAGGGTCGCGGACATCGCTCGTCCGTATTCGCCCGACATTCCACTTCCCGGCAGTGTCCGCATGCTGGAATGAAGTATCCGCTTCTTGGGAAGCGGGTCATCATGTAACCTGCACGAAAATTTTGACGCAGAGGGCCAACGTCGTCCCTCGGCACTGACACTGCCACGACGACGACGGGAGAGCCGATGCGTTCCGCGTCCACGCACTCCGCGACCGGCGGTAACACCGACGCCTGGTCGCCCATGGACGGGCGCCCCGCCCAGCAGGGGATGTACGACCCTCGCAATGAGCACGACGCCTGTGGCGTCGGTTTCGTGGCCACCCTCACGGGCGAGGCCGGCCACGAGCTCGTGGAGCAGGCTCTGACCGTGCTGCGCAACCTCGAACACCGAGGTGCCACCGGCTCCGAGCCGGACTCCGGCGACGGCGCCGGCATCCTGCTGCAGGTCCCGGACGCGTTCCTGCGTGAGACGGTCGCTTTCGAGCTCCCCGAGGCCGGTGCGTACGCCGTCGGCATCGCCTTCCTGCCCGCCGACGAGCCCGAGGGCGCGGCGGCCACCGCCCGCATCGAGGCCATCGCCGCGGAGGAGGGCCTGACCGTCCTCGGCTGGCGTGCCGTCCCCGTCGCCCCCGACCTGCTCGGCAAGGGCGCCCGGGCCACCATGCCCGCCTTCTCCCAGCTGTTCGTTTCAGACCAGCACGGCGTTTCAGACGGTGCGAGCACCGGCATCGCCCTCGACCGGAAGGCCTTCGTGCTGCGCAAGCGCGCCGAGCACGAGGCCGGGGTCTACTTCCCCTCACTGTCCGCGCGGACGATCGTCTACAAGGGCATGCTCACCACCGGGCAGCTGGAGCCGTTCTTCCCGGACCTGTCCGACCGCCGTTTCGCGACCGCCATCGCGCTGGTCCACTCGCGGTTCTCGACCAACACCTTCCCGAGCTGGCCGCTGGCCCACCCGTACCGCTTCGTCGCGCACAACGGCGAGATCAACACGGTCCAGGGCAACCGCAACTGGATGCGGGCCCGCGAATCGCAGCTGTCGTCCGACCTGTTCGGCCGCGCCGGCCGGAGCAGCGATGAGACCGGCAGCCTCGAGCGGATCTTCCCGGTCTGTACGCCCGACGCCTCCGACTCCGCGACCTTCGACGAGGCCCTGGAGCTGCTCCACCTCGGTGGCCGGTCCCTGCCGCACTCGGTGCTGATGATGGTCCCCGAGGCGTGGGAGAACCACGCCTCCATGGACCCGGCCCGCCGCGCCTTCTACCAGTACCACTCCACGATGATGGAGCCCTGGGACGGCCCCGCCTGCGTCACCTTCACCGACGGCACCCAGGTCGGCGCGGTCCTCGACCGCAATGGTCTGCGCCCCGGCCGCTACTGGGTCACCGACGACGGCCTCGTCGTCCTCTCCTCCGAGGTTGGCGTCCTGGACATCGACCCGGCCAAGGTCGTCCGCAAGGGCCGCCTCCAGCCGGGCCGGATGTTCCTCGTCGACACCGCCGAGCACCGCATCATCGAGGACGACGAGATCAAGGCGCAGCTCGCCGCCGAGCAGCCGTACGGCGAGTGGCTGGAGAGCGGTCTGATCGAGCTGGCCGACCTGCCCGAGCGCGAGCACATCGTGCACACCCACGCCTCGGTCACCCGCCGCCAGCAGACCTTCGGCTACACCGAGGAGGAGCTGCGCGTCCTGCTCGCGCCGATGGCCCGGACGGGCGCGGAGCCGATCGGTTCGATGGGTACGGACTCGCCGATCGCCGCGCTGTCCGACCGGCCGCGGCTGCTCTTCGACTACTTCACGCAGCTGTTCGCGCAGGTCACCAACCCGCCGCTGGACGCGATCCGCGAGGAGCTGGTCACCTCGCTGATCTCCGCGCTCGGCCCGCAGGGCAACCTGCTGGAGCCGACCTCGGCGTCCTGCCGCAGCGTCACCCTGCCCTTCCCGGTGATCGACAACGATGAGCTGGCCAAGCTCATCCACATCAACGCCGACGGCGACCTGCCCGGCTTCAAGGCCGTCACCCTCTCCGGTCTCTACCGGGTCGGCGGCGGTGGCGAGGCGCTGGCCGCACGTATCGCCGAGATCTGCGCCGAGGCCGACTCCGCCATCGCCGGCGGGGCCCACCTGATCGTGCTCTCCGACCGGCACTCGGACGCCGAGCACGCGCCGATTCCGTCGCTGCTGCTCACCTCCGCGGTCCACCACCACCTCATCCGCACCAAGCAGCGCACCCGGGTGGGCATGCTGGTCGAGGCCGGTGACGTCCGTGAGGTGCACCATGTCGCGCTGCTCATCGGCTACGGGGCCGCGGCCGTCAACCCGTACCTCGCGATGGAGTCGGTCGAGGACCTGGTCCGTGCAGGCACGTTCCTGCCCGGCGCCGAGGCCGAGGACGCCATCCGCAACCTCATCAAGGCGCTCGGCAAGGGCGTCCTCAAGGTGATGTCCAAGATGGGCATCTCCACCGTCGCCTCCTACCGCGGTGCCCAGGTCTTCGAGGCCGTCGGCCTGGAGGAGTCCTTCGTCGACACCTACTTCCACGGCACCGCCACGAAGATCGGTGGCGCGGGCCTGGACGTGATCGCCAGGGAGGTCGCCGAGCGGCACGCCAAGGCGTACCCCGCCTCCGGCATCGCCCCGGCCCACCGCGCCCTGGAGATCGGCGGCGAGTACCAGTGGCGCCGCGAGGGCGAGCCGCACCTCTTTGACCCGGACACGGTCTTCCGGCTGCAGCACTCCACGCGCGCCCGCCGCTACGACATCTTCAAGCAGTACACGCAGCGGATCGACGAGCAGGCGGAGCGGCTGATGACGCTGCGCGGCCTGTTCAGCTTCAAGAGCGACCGGCAGCCGATCTCCATCGACGAGGTGGAGCCGGTCAGCGAGATCGTCAAGCGTTTCTCCACCGGCGCCATGTCGTACGGCTCCATCTCCAAGGAGGCGCACGAGACCCTCGCCATCGCCATGAACCAGCTGGGCGGCAAGTCCAACACCGGTGAGGGCGGTGAGGACGCGGACCGCCTGTACGACCCGGCGCGACGTTCCTCGATCAAGCAGGTCGCCTCCGGCCGCTTCGGCGTGACCAGCGAATACCTGGTCAACTCCGATGACATCCAGATCAAGATGGCGCAGGGTGCGAAGCCCGGCGAGGGCGGCCAGCTGCCCGGTCACAAGGTGTACCCATGGGTGGCCACGACCCGGCACTCCACGCCCGGCGTGGGGCTGATCTCCCCGCCGCCGCACCACGACATCTACTCGATCGAGGACCTCGCCCAGCTGATCCACGACCTGAAGAACGCCAACCCCCAGGCGCGTATTCACGTCAAGCTGGTCTCCGAGGTCGGCGTCGGCACGGTCGCCGCGGGTGTCTCCAAGGCGCACGCCGATGTCGTCCTGATCTCCGGCCACGACGGCGGTACGGGTGCCTCGCCGCTCACCTCGCTCAAGCACGCGGGCGGCCCCTGGGAGCTCGGCCTCGCCGAGACCCAGCAGACCCTGCTGCTCAACGGCCTGCGCGACCGTATCGTCGTGCAGACCGACGGCCAGCTGAAGACCGGCCGCGACGTGCTCATCGCCGCGCTGCTGGGCGCCGAGGAGTTCGGTTTCGCCACCGCTCCGCTGGTGGTCTCCGGCTGCGTGATGATGCGCGTCTGCCACCTGGACACCTGCCCGGTCGGCATCGCCACCCAGAACCCGGTGCTGCGCGAGCGGTTCAACGGCAAGGCCGAATTCGTCGTGAACTTCTTCCAGTTCATCGCCGAAGAGGTCCGTGAGCTCCTGGCCGAGCTGGGCTTCCGTACGCTCGAGGAGGCAGTCGGCCACGCCGAACTGCTGGACACCGCGAAGGCCGTGGACCACTGGAAGGCCCAGGGCCTGGACCTGGAGCCGCTGCTCCATGTGCCGGACCTGCCGGAAGGCGCGGTGCGCCACCGGGCCATCGACCAGGACCACGGCCTGGAGAAGGCGCTGGACAACGAGCTGATCAAGCTTGCGGCCGACGCTCTCGCCGCGCCGACCGCCGAGGACGCGCAGCCCGTCCGCGCCCAGGTCGCCATCCGCAACATCAACCGCACGGTCGGCACCATGCTGGGCCACGAGGTGACGAAGAAGTTCGGTGGCGCGGGCCTGCCCGACGACACGATCGACATCACCTTCACCGGCTCCGCGGGCCAGTCGTTCGGCGCGTTCGTACCGCGCGGCGTCACGCTGCGGCTGGAGGGTGACGCCAACGACTACGTCGGCAAGGGCCTCTCCGGCGGCCGCGTCATCGTCCGCCCGGACCGGGGCGCCGACCATCTGGCCGAGTTCTCCACCATCGCCGGCAACACGATCGCGTACGGGGCGACCGGCGGCGAGATCTTCCTCCGCGGCCGGGTCGGCGAGCGCTTCTGCGTCCGCAACTCCGGCGCCACCGTCGTCTCGGAAGGCGTGGGCGACCACGGCTGCGAGTACATGACCGGCGGCAGTGCGGTCGTGCTCGGCGAGACCGGCCGCAACTTCGCGGCCGGCATGTCCGGCGGTGTCGCGTACGTGATCGACCTCGACACCGACAACGTCAACGGGGAACTGGTATCCGCCGTTGACCCGCTGGACGCCGACGACCGGGAGCGGCTGCACGACGTCGTGCGCCGCCATCACGAGGAGACCGGCTCCACCGTCGCCGAGAAGCTGCTCGCCGACTGGGAGACCTCGGTGACCCGCTTCAGCAAGGTCACTCCGGCCACCTTCAAGGCCGTGCTCGCCGCCAAGGACGCCGCCGAGCGAGCCGGACTCTCCGAGTCCGAGACCCACGAGAAGATGATGGAGGCGGCGACCCATGGCTGACCCCAAGGGCTTCCTGACCACCGGGCGCGAGGTCGCCAAGACCCGCCCCGTCGACGAGCGCCTCAAGGACTGGGACGAGGTCTACGTCCCGGGCTCGCTGCTGCCGATCATCAGCAAGCAGGCCGGGCGCTGCATGGACTGCGGCATTCCGTTCTGCCACAACGGCTGCCCGCTGGGGAACCTGATCCCCGAGTGGAACGACTTCGCCTACCGCGAGGACTGGCAGAACGCGAGCGAGCGGCTGCACGCGACCAACAACTTCCCGGAGTTCACCGGGCGGCTGTGCCCGGCTCCCTGTGAGTCGGCGTGCGTCCTGGCCATCAACCAGCCCGCGGTGACCATCAAGAACGTCGAGGTCACCATCATCGACAAGGCGTGGGAGACGGGCGACGTCACCCCGCAGCCGCCGGAGCGGCTGTCCGGCAAGACGGTCGCCGTCATCGGTTCGGGCCCGGCCGGCCTCGCGGCTGCCCAGCAGCTGACCCGCGCCGGTCACACGGTCGCGGTGTACGAGCGCGCGGACCGTATCGGGGGTCTCCTCCGCTACGGCATCCCCGAGTTCAAGATGGAGAAGCGCCACATCAACCGCCGTATCGAGCAGATGCGGGCGGAGGGCACCAAGTTCCGTACGGGCGTGGAGATCGGCCGGGACATCGACGCGGCGAAGCTGCGCAAGCGCTACGACGCGGTGGTCATCGCGGCCGGTGCCACGGTGTCGCGCGATCTGCCGGTGCCGGGGCGCGAGCTCAGCGGCATCCATCAGGCGATGGAGTACCTCCCCCTCTCCAACAAGGTGCAGGAGGGCGACTTCGTCACCCCGCCGATCACCGCCGAGGGCAAGCACGTCGTGGTCATCGGCGGTGGCGACACCGGCGCGGACTGCGTCGGCACCGCCCATCGCCAGGGCGCGGCCTCCGTCACGCAGCTGGAGATCATGCCCCGTCCGTCGGACGAGCGCCCCGGCCACCAGCCGTGGCCGACGTTCCCGATGACGTACAAGGTCACCTCGGCCCACGAGGAGGGCGGCGAGCGCGTCTACGCCGTCTCCACCACCCACTTCGAGGGTGACGAGGACGGGAACGTGCAGTTCCTGCATCTGGTCGAGGTCGAGTTCAAGGACGGCAAGTTCGAGCAGAAGCCGGGCACCGAGCGGAAGATCCCGGCGCAGCTGGTCACGCTCGCCATGGGCTTCACCGGCACCGACCAGGAGAACGGCCTGGTCCAGCAGTTCGGCCTGGACCTGGACGAGCGCGGCAACATCGCGCGCGACGCGGACTTCGCGACCAACGTGCCCGGCGTCTACGTCGCCGGTGACGCGGGCCGCGGCCAGTCGCTGATCGTCTGGGCGATCGCCGAGGGCCGCTCGGCCGCCCGCGGCGTGGACCGCCATCTGACGGGCGACAGCGCGCTGCCGTCCCCGATCCGCCCGACGGACCGAGCGCTCACCGTCTGAGCCTCCCGACTGTCCCGTACAACGTCGTACGGAACATCCGCGGCGCCTGCCCCTCCCCGACCGGAGGCAGGCGTCGCGGCATGTTCGAACCCGCTGCGCCCGGGGTCCGTGCCGGGAGCTTCCGGATACGGAGCGGCTCAGTGGTCGAGCAGCTGCTTGCCGGTCGCCGCGTCGACGACGCCGCGCTCGCCGAGGTCCTGCTTCAGCCGCACCTTCACCCGGTCGACCAGGAGCTGGTCGGTGCAGACATCGACGTCCTTCTCGACCGCCCAGCCGGCGACGACCACGAGCTTGTCCGTCTCGTGCACCAGGGCTCCGTAGTCCGCGTCGCAGGCACCGTGTCCGACGCGCAGGGTCAGCACCTTGACCTTGCCCGCCGCTGCGTCACGCGGGTGCTCGACGCCCTCCAGCGGCAGCATGTCGTCGTGGTGGCCGCTCACCGGCCGTATTTTCGGCCAGTCCCGCACGACCTCGGTGGACCGCTCCTCGAAGCGGTCGCGGTCCGGCCGCGTGCTGACCGTTGTCTCTTCCTCACCGCAGCCCGCCGCCGACAACGCGGCAAGGGCGAGCAGAGCGGCCGCCACACCTGTTCGCATCATTCCTCCCGATGTCGCAGGTGTGACGCCCGCGTCCCGTTCCGGGTTCCCGCCGTTGCCGGCCCCGGGGCTGCCGACGGCCGTCAGGCCGCGTAGACGCGCTCGACGAACTCCGCGAGCTGCTCGTCGGGGATGTTCCGGGCGAGATTGGCCTCGCTGATCATCCCGACCAGGCGGTGGCCGTTCCGGACGTCGATGACCGGGAGGCGCTTGATCTGGTGCGTCTCCATGATTTCCAGGGTCTCGGTGATGGGCGCCTCGGCGTCGATCCAGTGCAGCTCTCCGGCGAATTCGGACGCCATCACGCTCGCCGGTTCGCGGCCCTCGGCACAACAACGGACCACGATGTCACGGTCTGTGATCATTCCCTTCAGCCTGTCGTCGCTGCCGCAGATCGGAACGCAACCGACGTTCAGGTCGCGCATCATCCGTGACGCGTCCAGCAGCGTCTGGTTCTCGCCGACGCACTGCGTGCCCGCGTGCATGACATCGCGGGCCTTCATGGATTCTGTGGTGGCCATGGCCGGTCCCTTCCTTCCGTACGATCTTTCTCCGCCAGGTCCTTCAGCTGCCGCAGGTCGCCCCGGACGAGCCGTTCAATGGCGCTGGCCTGCGCGAACCCCTTCGGGCCGCCGAATTCCTCCTTGACGGTTTCCGGGTCGTACTCCACCCGGATCTGCACCCGGGTGTGCTCCGGGTCGAGCGGCAGGACGGAGAAGGTTCCGGCCAGGTGTGCGCCGCTCACGGTCCGCCACATCATCAGCCGGCCCTGGCCCCGGTCGAGTATCTCGGCGTCCAGTTCATAAACCCGGTCGCTGGTTTTGATGGCGAGATGCGCCCGGTGCTTGCCCTCCGTCCGGGCGTGACGGACGCCGTCCACGAATTGCGGGTAGTCCTCGACACGATGAAGGCAGTCCCAGGCAACCTTCGCGGGGACGTCGATGTCGATCTGCTCTTCGAGCGTGCTCATCGAAAAGACCTCCAACCTGGTTTCCAGGTTGCGCCGCTCCGCCGATGGATGCGAATCGGCTGGGCTGTGCGGGGGCCGTGCGGCCGCGGGCGCGGCCGGGGCATCGGGTCAGGTGTCGCAGTCCAGGACGGTCCGGCACAGCCCGCAGCGTGCCCGCACCCTTCCCCGCACGGGTACGCGGATGCGCTGGTGGCAGGTCGGGCACGGAAAGGTCACCCGCAGCGGTGCCTGCCCCTCGAAGGCGTAGCCGCCGCCCTCGGGCGCCGGTGCGGCGGCGCTTCCGCGGTGGTCCTGGACGGACCGGCGGTCCTTGGCGTACCGCCGGCGGCCCGCCCAGCCACAGGCGGTCAGCGGCGGCTGCTCCCCGTCTCGGCGGGCCAGGGCGAGCCCCTTGGTGTACGCCGTGTACGCCTGCGGGCTGGTGAACCAGGGGGAAGGGTCCTCACCGAAGGCCAGGGCGCGCTTGGCCAGGACGTAGCCGAACTCCTCCGGCGTGAGATACCCCAGCTTCTGCGACGTCACGGAGTCCTCGCGATAGGCGTCGAGGAGCAGCCAGCCCGCACCGAGGTATGTCGTGGCGGTGTCGGTCAGGATCTCGTTGTCGCGCGTGCCGGGGAAGGAGAGGTCGAGGCGGTGCAGATAGATGTGCATCACCTCGTGGGCGAGGGCGGCGCCGATGTCCTGGCGGTGTGTCCTGAACCGGCTGTTCAGTTCGATGAAGTACTCAGGTCCCGCGGCGAGTTCGACGTTCGCCGCGTGGCGCATGTCGCGGAAGCTCACGATCATGCGGGCTTCCGGCAGATGCAGATGCTGCACCATGGCGCGGGCGACACGCTGCACTCCGAGGTGGAGGTCGTCCATGTCGGCGAAGGCGACCTCGGCCGGGAGGACGCTTGTGGCGAAGGTGCTCACGGTGTCGTACGACAGCCGACGGTAGAGCGCGGTGATGGCGGACCGCACGGTCTCGATGTGCGGATAGCCGTGCACGACCTCGCTGCCCGTTCCCACGCGTCAACTCTACGGGCCTGGCCGGAAAGCGGGCATGAAACTGGCTTGTTGGCGACCCTTGTCACGTACGTCACTTACTCCACATAATCCAAAGGCGCTTTTGCGGACTCGCCCCCAGGGGTCCGGACGCCTTGCGGTGTGCTGCCGTCGCTCTGCGGAACCTCTTTCGGCGGTGTCTTCCGGATCTTGAATTGGCATGAGCCTGCCAAGAGCGAGAGGAACCCCCCACGAAAGGACGTCCGTTGAAGACCCTCGTCAAGATTCTCAAGAGATCCACCGCGGTCGGCGCGGTCGCACTCGCCGCGTTCAGCCTGCAGCCCGGCGCGGCGCAGGCACAGATGGCTCCCGGTCCGAGCGCCGCTCCCCCCGTCGTCGGCGGAACGCCCGCCGCCAAGGGCGAGTTCCCCTGGATGGTCCGGCTGTCCATGGGCTGTGGCGGCGCCCTTTACACCAAGAGCATCGTCCTCACCGCCGCCCACTGTGTGGACGGATCCGGTGCGGACACCAGCATCACCGCCACCGCGGGAGTGGTGGACCTCAACGACTCCGGCGCCATCAAGGTCAAGTCCACCCAGGTCCTCCAGGCCCCCGGCTACAACGGCACGGGCAAGGACTGGGCGCTGATCAAGCTCGCCAAACCCATCGACCTGCCGACCCTGCCGACGGCAACGACGTCCGCGTACGACAAGGGCGACTTCACCGTCGCGGGCTGGGGCGCGGCACGCGAGGGCGGCGGCCAGCAGCGGTACCTGCTCAAGGCGCAGGTGCCGTTCGTCGATGACGCCACCTGCAAGAGCGCGTACTCGGACCTGGTGGCGGGCGAGGAGATCTGCGCTGGGCTCATGGACACGGGCGGCGTGGACACCTGCCAGGGTGACTCGGGTGGTCCGATGTTCCGCAAGGACGACTCCGGGGCCTGGATCCAGGTCGGAATCGTCAGCTGGGGCGAGGGCTGTGCCCGCCCGGGCAAGCCCGGTGTCTACACCGAGGTGAGCCACTTCGCGGGGGACATCAAGGCCGGCGCGGACCAGCTCGGCAGCTGACCGCTGCGGGGAAATGATCCGGCGTCCGCGCTCCGCGCGCGGGCGCCGGATCGTGCTGTGCGGCAGTCGCCCCGCCCCCGGGCGCAACCGGCGCGGTCAGTCCGACAGTGAGGCCGTGAGACAGGCGCACCGGCCTGTCTTCCGAGTACCCGGGCGGTAGCGGCGGGGTACCCGGAGTCGTCCCGCCAGGGGCGGGCGGCGAGCGCGGACGGCGCGCACGGGGCCGCTCCTGTTACGGTGCAGGTGCCTCCGCCAGTGATACGCAAAACGGGAGACCGGCTCGATGACCGACCAGTCCGTGACCAGCAACGACCTCGACGACGAGGGTGTCCGGGCCGAGCTCGAGCGGCTGCGCAACAGCATCGACAACATCGACGCGGCGGTCGTCCACATGCTGGCCGAGCGTTTCAAGTGCACACAGCAGGTCGGCCGCCTCAAGGCCGACTACCGGCTCCCCGCGGCCGACCCCACCCGCGAGGCCCTCCAGATCGCCCGCCTCCGGGAACTCGCCGAGAGCGCGAAGCTGGACCCGGCGTTCGCGGAGAAGCTGCTGAACTTCATCATCGCCGAGGTCATCCGCCACCACGAGACCATCGCCCGCGGCTAGGCCTCGGCTGGGCCGCGTCTTCCGGATCGCCGTGCGGTCGGTCATCACTGGGTGATCACTCCACCGCCCTGCCCGAACACGAGCAGGCTGATCTCGGGGCTCCACGGGACGTACTCGAACTCGACACCGGCCTGATGACCGGCATGGGAGCCGCGCCCCGCCGGGACCTCGAAGTGAGGCACAGTCAGTTCCCGGACGCCGGTTCGATCGGCGGCTCTCACGCCTTCCACCGTCGCGGCCGCCCGCCCCGGGCAGCGGACGCCGCTCGCCATGAGCCGCGGCCCTCCGCCGGGCGCCTCCCGGGCACCCGGCATAGGGTGGCAGAAGATGATGAAAGCGACACCTGGGAGGCCGTGATGAAGGCTCTCCGCTTCGTGATCGAACCGGATGAGGGCAAGTCGATCTGGCTCGCGGGCATCGGGGTCGACTTCAGGATCTGGGGTGAGGAGACCGGCAACCAGTTCTCGGTCGTCGAGCACCCGATCGAGCCCGGCCGTCTCGTACCGCCGCACGTGCACAGCCGTGAGGACGAGTTCTCCTACGTCCTGCAGGGCCGGGTCGGTGCACGGGTGGGCGACCAGGAGGCCACGGCAGGCCCGGGCTCGTACATCCTCAAGCCGCGGGGGATCCTGCACACCTTCTGGAACGCCGGACCGGAACCGGCCAGGATCCTGGAGATCCTCTCTCCCGCAGGCTTCGAGCGGTTCTTCGAGGAGATGGGCACGATCGCCGAGACGGCGGACAGTCCTTCCGAGTTCGTCCAGCGCCGCGCAGAACTGGCGGAGCAGTACGGTCTCGCGTTCTCGGACGAGTGGGTCGCCGAACTGACCGACACATACCGGCTCAAGCTCGTCGGTGAATAGCTGAACAGCCGCCCCGACCCGGCACGATGACACCGCACAGCACTGCCGTCCCGGCGCGTGCACTGCGCCTGCGGCGGGCTCGGCGGGCTCGTCGACCCACCTGCGCCGCCCGCAGGGCGTACGGCAGCATGGCAGCCATGTCCGTACTGACGCGCGACGAAGCGCAGACCCGAGCCCGCCTCCTCGAGGTGCACCGCTATACCGTCGACCTCGATCTGACGCGCGGGGACGAACTGTTCGGCTCGAGTACCGTCATCGACTTCACGGCGCGCACAGCCTGCGACACCTTCGTCGAACTGCGGCCCGCCGTCCTGCACCGCGCCGTACTGGACGGACACGCGCTCGACCCGGCCGACGCCGCAGAGGGGCGGCTGCCGCTCACCGGACTCGCGGCCGGCGAGCACCAACTGCGCGTCGAGGCCGACATGCGCTACTCGCAGACCGGCGAGGGCATGCACCGCTTCACCGATCCCGCCGACGGCGAGACGTACCTCTACACGATGTGCTGCATGTCCGACGGCCCGCAGGTTTTCGCGGGCTTCGACCAGCCCGACCTCAAAGCGGTCTTCGAGGTCGCCGTCACCGCCCCGCCGTCCTGGACCGTGCTCGGCAACGGCATCGCCGTGCAGCGGGACGAAGGGCGCTGGGAGATCGCGCCCACCCCGCCGATCAGCACCTATCTGATGGCGCTCGCCGCCGGCCCGTACCACTCCGTACGGACCGAGCACACCGGCGTCCCGCTCGGGCTGCACGTCCGCAAGTCCCTCGGACAGCACCTGGACGCCGACGCCGAGGAACTCTTCGACATCACCCGCCGCTGCTTCGACCGCTACCACCAGATCTTCGACGAGCCCTACCCCTTCGACTCCTACGACCAGGCATTCGTCCCCGAGTTCAACTCCGGCGCGATGGAGAACCCGGGACTCGTCACCTTCCGCGACGAGTTCATCCACCGCTCCGCGGTCACCGACACCGAGCGGCAGACCCGCGCCATGGTCATCGCCCACGAGATGGCCCACATGTGGTTCGGCGACCTCGTCACCATGGAGTGGTGGGACGACATCTGGCTGAACGAGTCCTTCGCCGAGTACATGGGCTTCCAGATCCTCACCGAGGCCACCGGCTTCACCGGCACCTGGACGGACTTCGCGGTCGCCCGCAAGAGCTGGGGCTACGACGCCGACCAGCGCCCGTCCACCCACTCCGTGGCACCCGAACCCGAGGTGGTCCCCGACACCGAGGCCGCCCGCCTCAACTTCGACGGCATCTCCTACGCCAAGGGCGCCTCCGCACTGCGCCAACTCGTCGCCTGGCTCGGTGAGAAGGACTTCCTGGCGGGCATCAACGACCACTTCGCCCGGCACCGCTTCGGCAGTGCCACCCTCGCCGACTTCCTCGACTCGCTCGCACGCGCCACGGACCGCGACGTTCACGCCTGGGCCGAGCGCTGGCTCCGCACCACCGGTGTCGACACGCTCACCCCGCAGGTCAGCAACCACGGCGACGAGTGGCATGTCGACATCGTGCACACGGGGTCGCGGCCGCACCGTATCGCCATCGGCGCCTACGACCGTGCGTTCACCGACCCCGAACGGCTCGTGCTGCGCGACCGGTTCGAGGCCGATCTGGGGGCGGAGGACGGTGCGGTGACGACCCTCGCCTTCCCGGGCAACCGCCCCGACCTGCTACTGCTCAACGACAGCGACCTGAGCTACGCGAAGATCCGCCTCGACCCCGGCTCCTGGGAGACCGTCGTACGCTCCCTGTCCGCGGTCCCCGATCCGCTGGCCCGCGCCGTCATCTGGAACGCGGCCCGCGACATGGTCCGGGACGGCGAACTCCCGCCCGCCGCCTACCTCGACGCCGCCCGGGGCCACCTCCCGTACGAGCGCGACAACGCCGTCGTCCAGGGTGTGCTGGCCTTCGCCCGTGTCCACATCGCCGACCGCTTTCTGCCGCTGGACGCCCGGCCGATAGCACTGTCCACTCTCACCGCCGTCTGCCGCGACCTCATCCGGCTCACCGAGGACGGCTCCGCGCCCGGCCTGCGGCTCACCGCCGTACGCACCTTCATCGACAGCTCCGTCGACCCCGACACCCTGCGCGACTGGCTGTCCGACAGCATGGTGCCGGGCGGCCCCGAACTCGACCCCGAGCTGCGCTGGCGGACCCTCGGCCGACTCGCCGTACTCGGCGGCGCGACGACCGCCGACATCGACGCGGAACTGGACCGGGACCCGAGCGCCACAGGCCAGGAAGGCGCCGCCCGCTGCCGGGCCGCTCTCCCGGACGCGTCGGCCAAGGAAGCCGCCTGGACAGCCCTGTTCGAGAACGACGAGCTCTCGAACTACCTCGTCAACGCCATCGCCGCGGGCTTCTGGCACCCCGAACAGCACGCCCTCGTCCAGGACTACGTGCCCCGTTACTATCCGGCCGCCGTCGCCGCCTCCGCCCGCCGTGGCCCGGCCATCGCCGAGGCCCTCGGCCGCTTCGCCTTCCCCGCCGCAGCGGTGAACGAGAAAACCCTGCGCCTGGGGGAGGAGTGCTTGCGCGACG
Source organism: Streptomyces sp. NPDC004647 (assembly GCF_040609575.1). Classification (NCBI taxonomy): domain Bacteria; kingdom Bacillati; phylum Actinomycetota; class Actinomycetes; order Kitasatosporales; family Streptomycetaceae; genus Streptomyces; species Streptomyces sp. NPDC004647. The sequence continues at coordinate 45,379 of NZ_JBEXKU010000061.1, forward strand.
GCGACCCGGTCCCGGCGCTGCGCCGCCGGCTCGAGGACCAGCTGGACGACCTGCGGCGTGCGCTGCGGATCCGGGCCAGCTCGGATGCCGGATGACACGAGGCCGCCTGCCGCGAGCGAGGCTCCCCGTACGGCTGGTGTGGGCGCAAGACGTGCGCGGCAGCGAGCGAGAGGGCGAGCGTGAGGTATACGCGGCAGCGAGCGAAAGGGCGAGCGCACTGCATACGCGACAGCGTGCGCAGAGGCGGGCGCGACGCCCGCCCGCGGCTGTTCACCCCTCCCCACCCCGGCCTGTACAGCGTCAGGCCCCCTACCAGCCCGCGGAATGCGACACCCATTCCACCGGGCTGCACTACCCCTTTCGGGTTCCGATCACCCCGCAGACCGGACGCGCCCCCGCATCTCCGCTCACACTGAGGGCGCGCCCGGCCGAAGCACTCCTCTAAGGACACGACATGCCGATGCCGCCCGACGGCACTCCCACCACCCCGCTCGCCGGAGGCACGGACGGCCCGCGGCAGTTGCGTCCTCTCCTCGACACCGTCCTGGAAGCGCTGGCCGACGGCGCCGCCGCCCGCGGCGGCCCCTTCCCGGCAGGCGGACCGGAAGCGGTCACCCACCGCCTACGGGTCGCGGCCGAGCCCCTCATCCCCGAGACCGGCATCGGCTCGCACGCCGCGCTGCGCACTCTGGTGCACGCCCTCGCCGAAGGCGCCGCTGACCCCGCCGACCCGCGCTGCGCCGCCCATCTGCACGGCCCGCCGCTCGCCGTCGCCACAGCCGCCGACCTCGCCGCCAGCGCGCTCAACCCCTCCATGGACTCCTGGGACCAGGCCCCCGCCGCGTCCGCGCTCGAACAGCTGGTCTGCCGCGGTCTCGCCACCGAAGTGTTCCCGCACGGCACCGCGCCCGACGCACTCGTCACCACCGGCGGCACCGAGTCGAACCAGATCGCCATCCTCCTCGCCCGCGAACTGAGCCGGGACCAGGGCCCCGTACAGATCGTCTGCGGAAACAACGCCCACCACAGCATCCGGCGCGGCGCCTGGCTCCTCGGGCTGCCCGAGCCTGTCACCCTGCCCACCCCGGCAGGACTCCTCAGCCCCGCCGCCCTGGACTCCGCGCTCGCCGCCCTGCGCGGCCCGGTGCTGGTCACCGCCACAGCCGGTACCACCGACACCGGCGAGATCGACCCGCTCCCGCAACTCGCCGACGTCTGCGCCGCCCACTCCGCCCGGCTCCATGTCGACGCCTCCTACGGTGGCCCCCTTCTCTTCAGCCACACCCTGCACAACCGCCTCGACGGTCTCGCCCGCGCCGACTCCGTCACCCTGGACCTGCACAAGATGGGATGGCAGCCGATCGCCGCGGGCTTCCTCGCCGTCCCCGACACCCACGCCCTCGCCCCACTCGGCCACCACGCCGACTACCTCAACGCCGACGACGACACCGAGGCCGGTATCCCCGATCTCCTCGGCCGCTCACTCCGTACGACCCGCCGCCCCGACGTCGTGAAGGTCGCCGTCACCCTCCGCGCGCTCGGCCGCACCGGTCTGGCCGCGCTCGTCGAGCACACCTGCGCCGCCGCCCAGCGCCTCGCCGACCTCGTCGAAGCCCACCCGGACTTCCAGCTGTACGAGCGGCCCACGCTCAGCAGCCTCCTCTTCCGCCCCGAGGGCGCCTCCGACGAGCGCGTCGCCGAGATCCGCCGCGGCCTGCTCACCGACGGCCGGGCCGTCCTCGGCCGCGCGCACGCCACCGACCACCGCGACGGAACCCGCCGGCTCTGGCTCAAGGCCACCGTGCTCAACCCGCACACCCGGCCCGCCGACCTCGAAGCCCTCCTGAAAATCGTGGAAGGAAGCGCCGCCAGATGACGTCCGACCCGACCGAACAGCCGCTGGACCTGGTGGGCATCGGCATCGGCCCGCTCAACCTCTCCCTCGCCGCACTCGCACACGGCGTGCCCGGGCTGCGCACCGCCTTCTACGACCAGCGGCCCGCCTTCCACTGGCACCCCGGCCTGCTCGTCGACGGGGCCGCCCTCCAGGTGCCCTTCCTGGCCGACCTGGTGAGCCTCGTCGCACCGAGCAGCCCCTGGTCCTTCCTCAACTTCCTGCGCGCCCGCGACCGGCTGTTCCCCTTCTACTTCGCCGAGCGCTTCCACATCCAGCGCGCCGAGTACGACGCGTACTGCCGCTGGGTCAGCGAGGAACTGCCGGGGATCCACTTCGGGCACCAGGTCGACCTCATCCGCTGGAACACCGAACGCGAGCTGTTCGAAGTGGATTTCACCCAGGTCGACGCGGACGGCGAAGCCGAGGCCCTGGGCCGGATCTACGCCCGGAACCTCGTCCTCGGCGTCGGCACCGTCCCGTACGTACCGGAGACGCTGCGCCCGCTCGCCGACGCTCCGGCCGTCCCCGTCATCCACTCCTCGGACTACCTCGCCCACCGGGAGCGGCTGCTGGCCGGCGAGCACGTCACCGTCGTCGGGTCCGGGCAGTCCGGGGCCGAGGTGTTCCTGGATCTGCTGCGGGCGCGGCCCGTGGGGCGGGAGGGGCTGAGCTGGCTGGCCCGTACCCCGGCGTTCGCACCGATGGAGTACAGCAAGCTCGGCCTGGAGCACTTCACCCCCGACTACGC
>NZ_JBEXKU010000062.1:0-47624 GCF_040609575.1 Streptomyces sp. NPDC004647
TGCTCACACGCCCGGCCTGAGCATCGGCGACGCACTCGGTTCTGCGAAGCGCGTACCACGACCGGCGGCCCGCTCCGTACCCCGACGCTCCCCCGCGCCCTCCACCCGAGATCGGCCGGCGAACACCCTCCGGAATCACCTCGCACATGACTGAATCCGGGCCAACCCTGATCGGCGAACCAGGTCTTGTCGCGTCCGAGTCCCGTTCTCGGTTCCCGCAGGTGAGTGGACGTCGACTCGTTCTCGGTCGGGCTGACGGTGTCGACCGATGCCCGTGCAGTCGGCCAGTAAGCCGGAGCTGCCGAAGGCGTCATATCGTTCCTCCGACGTCCCTCTACGGAGGAGGTACTCGCCGCACTGCCGGATCTCGCATCCTTCGGCCGGGACGCCGTTCTGCTGGACCCCAACGCGATGACGGCTCCGGCCGTCGCAGGTCGCCGCGGGTGGCTGCGCTGTGCGGGTGACGCCTCGCCTTCGCTTCCCCGGGACGGGCCGGATGCGGGCGCGGGAGCCCGTCCCGTAGCCGGATCGCGGGTCAGACCCGTAGCGGACCGCGGGTCAGACCCGTAGCGGACCGGGGGTCAGGCCCGGCCGTGTGCTCTCTGGGAGCGTCTCGACAGTGAGTCGACGACCACGGCAGCCAGCAGCACACCGCCGGTGATCATGAACTGGACGGCTGCCTGGATGCCCAGAAGGGCCATTCCGGAGGCGATCGACTGGATGACCAGCATGCCGAGCAGCGCGGACCAGGTGGTGCCGTGTCCGCCGAAGAGGCTGGTGCCTCCGATGACGGCCGCGGCGATGGCGTTCATGAGCAGGATGCCAGAGCCGGAGGTCTGGCTCGCCGAGGTGATCCGCGAGGCCAGAAACAGGCCACCGACCGCGGCCATGGTCCCGGACGCCATGAAAACCGAGATCCGCACCCACACGACGTTGATGCCGGAGCGGCGGGCTGCCTCGACCCCGCCGCCGAGGGCGTAGACCTTGCGCCCGTAGGACGTGCGGCGGAGGAGGAAATCGAGTCCGGCGATGACGACCAGGAAAATGAGGAGGGAGAGCGGCAGGCCCTGGAACTGGTTGAGCACATAGGCGACGGCGAACGCGATCACCGCCAGCACACCCGTGCGCACCACGATCTCCTTGAGGGTCCGGGACGGCATCCCGACGGCCTTGCGGCGCCTCCGGTCCTGGTAGGCGTTGAGGAAGTACACCGCCGCGCCGAGCGCCGCCAGACCGTACGCGGCAGCGACGTTGCTGAAGTAGTGGCTGGTCAGCATGGCGACCAGCCCTTCGTCGTCGAGGTTGATGGTGCCGTTCGTGCCCAGGATGTAGAGCATCAGGCCGTTCCAGGCCAGCAGGCCCGCGAGGGTCACGACGAATGCGGGTACGCCGACCCTGGCGAAGAAGAATCCATGGACGACTCCGATGACCGCGCCGCAGAGCACCGCGATGATGAGGGCGAGCCATTCCGGCACGCCGTGCAGCACGTTCAGCACGGCGAACAGGGCCGCCGCGAGACCGCTGACGGATCCGACCGACAGGTCGAGTTCGCCGATCAGCAGCACGAAGACGATGCCGACCGCGATCAGGCCGGTGCCCACGATGTCCACGCTGAGATTGGACAGATTGCGCGCCGAGAGGAAGTTGCTGTTCAGGCTCTGGAAGATGATCCAGATCATGACGAGGCCGAGGACGATGGGGACCGAGCCGAGCTCTCCGCTGGCCAGCCTGTGCTCGTATGCGTCGATCCAGCCCTTGAAGACCTGCCCGCGCCTGCTCACAGCTCTGCCTCCCCCGCATGCGGGGGATTACGTGTCACGGCCTCGCCCGTGGCTCCGGTGATGGAGGAGATGATCTGTTCCTGGGATGCGGTGTTCACATCGAAGAGACCGTTGTTGCGGCCGAGGCGCAGCACCGCGACCTCGTCCGCGACGGCTTTGACGTCGCCCATGTTGTGGCTGATGAGGAGCACCCCGATCCCGCGGTCACGCAGCTGGTCGACGAGGTCGAGGACCTGGCCCGTCTGCTGGACGCCCAGAGAGGCGGTGGGCTCGTCAAGAAGGAGGACCTTGGGGCCGGCGAGGACAGAGCGGGAGATCGCGACCGTCTGGCGCTGACCGCCGGACAGGGAGGCGACAGGGGCGCGCACATTGGGGATGCGGATGGACAGGGTGTGCAGCAGATCGCGGGTGCGGCGCTCCATCTCCACCTCGTCCAGGACGCCGACCTTGTGGATCTCGCGACCGAGGAAGAGGTTCCCGACGGCGTCGAGGTTGTCGCACAGCGCGAGGTCCTGGTAGACGGTGGCGATGCCCAGGTCCTGGGCGTCGTGAGGGCGCTTGATCTGCACGACCCGGCCTTCCCACTCGATCAGCCCCTTGTCGGCGGGAGCGACGCCCGCGATCACCTTCACCAGGGTGGACTTGCCGGCGCCGTTGTCGCCCACCAGGGCGACGACCCGGCCGGCGTGGATTTCCAGATCGACGTCCGTGAGCGCCTGGACGGCACCGAAGTGCTTGGAGACGCCGCGCAACGCCAGCAGGGGCGGGGATGACACCGAAACCATCTCCCTTCTCCCCCTGATTACCTGGTGAGCCCAGCCTTCTCGCAAGCCGAAAGAAACTTCTGGGTGCAAATCTGATCGATCGTGTACATGCCGTCCTTGACGACGGTCTCCTTGATGTTGTCGACGGTCAGTGCGACGGGGTTGAGCAGAACGGCCGGGACATTCTTCGAGGCGCGGGTGCTGACCGTCTCCTGGGTGATGTCGTCGAGCGGTTCGCCGCGGCCCAGAGTGACGGCCATCGCGGCGGCGGCCTCCGCCTGGGGCTTGAAGGGCTTGTAGACGCTCATGTACTGCTCGCCCTTGACGATGCGCTGTACGCCATTGAGTTCGGCGTCCTGGCCGGTGACGGGGGGCAGTGGCTTGACGTTGCCGGACTTCAGGGAGGAGACGATGCCCGAGGCGAGTGCGTCGTTGGCCGAGTAGATGCCGTCGATGCTGCCGGCACCGAGGGCGGAGATGGCGCCGGACATGTTGATATGGGCGTTCTCCGGGCTCCACCGGGGGGTGTCGTACTCCTTGCCGATCTTCACCTTGTCCTTGAGGACGGAGAACGCCCCGTTCCTGAACCACACCGCGTTCGGGTCGGTCGGATCGCCGTTCATCATGACGATCTGTCCACCGTCCGCCTTGTCACCCATGGCTCGGAGGAGGGCTTCTCCCTGGAGCCTGCCCACCTCGTCGCCGTCGAAGGAGACATAGCCCGAGATCGGGCCCTCGACGAGGCGGTCGTAGGAGACGACGGGGATGCCCGCGGCGTCCGCCTGCTTCACCGAGGAGCGGAGCGACTTGTAGTCGACAGGGTCGAGGATCATCACGTCGACCCCCTTGGTGATCATGGTGTCCACCTGCTGCTGCTGTGTGGCCACGTCCCCTTGGGCGTTGGCGTACTCCACCGTGCAGGCGCTGCAGAGCTCCTTGATCTTCTGCTCGATCAGGGGCCTGTCGAACGCCTCCCAGCGAGCAGTGTGGCTGTCGGGCAGCAGCAGGCCGATCGTCACCCCGTCCCTCGGCCCACCGGGGGTGTTCCCGCCCGAGCCACCGGACTCGGCGGCCTGTCCGCAGGCCACCAGGGCGACAGCGAGGGACACAGCGGCCACGGCGACGGCGGCGCCGGGCGACCGAGGCTTCACTCCGAGCACCTCCTCACTGTTCACCCGGTGACGGGGTGTCCGGTCCGGGGCTCGGCGGGCCTCTCCTGCCTCCCGAGGGCGTCCGTGACTCGCGGCTCGCGTGGTGGCAGCTGGATTTCGCTCCACACCTGCTTGCCGCCGCTGACCGGTACCGAGCCCCAGGACGAGGACATCGCCTCGACGAGGAGGATGCCCCGGCCGCCGGTCGACTCCCAGCCCACGATCACCGGTTTGGCGGGCGCACGCGGCGACAAGTCGCTCACGGCCACCCGCAGGCGGCCCACTGTCACGGTGAGGTCGAGGCGCACTTCTCCCTGCGTGTGGATCAGAGCGTTCGTGACGAGCTCGGAGACCACCAGAAGAGCCACGTCCATGTTCTCCTCCAGGCCCCAGGAGCGCAGCGTGCGGGCAGTGAAGCGGCGAGCGTGCACCACGGCGTCGGGCAGCCGCCACACCGTCCATCCGGCTCGTATCGGCCGGAACTCCATCCCGTCGTAGCGCAGGAGCAGCAGCGCCACGTCGTCGTCGCGCCGGTCGACGGCGCCGAGCAGTTCATCTGCCACCCGGTCCGCGTCGGACGGGTCGGTGGCGGCGAGCACCTCGTGCATACGGTCCATGCCGTCGTCCAGGTCGAGCCGTGAGGACTCGACCAGGCCGTCCGTCATCAGGGCGAGGACCGTCCCGGGTACCAGTCCGACGGTGGTGATGGTGAACTCGGCGTCCTCGAGCACTCCGAGCGGGGGGCCGCCCTCGGCCGTCACCTCCAGGGTGGCGCCGTCCGGGTGGCGCAGCAACGGCGGGAGGTGTCCCGCCCGGACGACCCAGGCCTCGCCTTCCTCCATGTCGAGTTCGACGTAGCAGCAGGTGGCGAAGAGGTCGGTCTCCATGCCGACGAGCAGGCGGTTGGTATGGGAGACGACCACGTCGGCCGGGTGCCCCTCCACGGCGTAGGCCCTGATCGCCGTCCGCATCTGACCCATGATCGTGGCGGCCGCGGCGCTGTGCCCCTGCACGTCCCCGATGACCAGTGCGACACGGCCCTCGGAGAGCGGTATGACGTCGTACCAGTCACCGCCCATTTCGAGTCCCACCACCGCGGGCAGATAGCGGGCGACGGCCACCCCTCCGCCGAGCTCGGGAAGTCTGCGCGGCAGCAGGCTGCGCTGGAGCATCGTGGCGAGCTCGTGCTCGGCGTCCAGCGCATGGGAGCGTTTGAGGGCCTGCCCGACCAAGCCCGCCGTCGCCGTCAGCAGGGACCGCTCCTCCGGGCCGAACTCGTGCGGCTCGTCCCAGCCCACCAGGCACGCGCCGACCACCCGCCCATCGGCCGGGAGCGGCAGGACCGCGAGACCGCCCGGGCCGACGCCCGCGAGGCCGGGTTCGAGCGCGGTGCCCGCGGACCACAGGCTCGCCCGGCCCTCGCGCAGCGCGGCGGCGAGGGTGGGCAGGGCGCGGGTCGGCAGGTCGGGCCACTCGGAGCGCCATTCGGACCGCCAGACCTCCGGCCAACCGCTGGGCTCCGACGGGTCCAGGACAGTGACCACGAGCCGGTCGCCGCCGAGCTCGGCGAGCGCCACCCGGTCGGCTCCGAGCGGCTCCCGCAGGGCGGCGACCACCACCCGGCTGACGTCCTGGATGGTCACCGCATTGGCCAGCGTGGCGGACAGCCGTTGTACCCGGGAGACCTCGTCGGCGCCGGGCCGCAGGTACGAGGCGTCGGCGACCACGCCCAGCACGCGCTCCGGCCTGCCGACGGCGTCGGGCAGGACCCGGCAGCGCACCCGCAGCCAGCGCAGTTCGCCGGTGGGCCGGCGGATACGGAACTCGAGTTCCCGGTCGCCGACGGTCATCTGACCCGGCTCGACGATGGACATGAGCGCGGGCAGGTCCTCCGGGATGCTGTGGGCCAGGAGTGTCTCCACCCGGCCGTCGAAGTCCTCCTCGGCGATGTCGACGAGTTCGAGCAGGCTCGCGTCCGCATCGATCAGCCCGGTGCTCAGCACCAAGGTGAACGAGCCGACCCGGGGACCGTCCAAGGCCGGGCCCGGAAGGGCGCGGGGCCCCGTCCCGGCCAGTGCCTCGACAGCGCTCGGCTCACCGCCTGCTTCGAGCCGTGCGGCGACATGGTCGGCGTACAGTTCCAGGAGATTGCGCCGCTCGACGTCGAAGCCTTCCCCGGTGTCGTCCACGACGACCAGGCAACCGAGGCCACGGGCGTTCACGCCGAGCGGCAACGCGCCCAGCGAAATGCCGGCCGGAAGCGTCCCCGGAGCGCTCTCGGGGTAGGCGGCGAGCTCCGCGGAGTCCAGCCAGAGGGGCCGGCCCGCCCGGAAGGCGTCGGCGGCAGGGGACCGATCGGACAGGGCGTAACACGCCGACAGCCCGTACCGGGCTCCGGGCTCCCCGACGGTCCCGGCCAGTCGCAGCTCCCCGTCCTCGTCGTGCAGCACATAGACAGCAGCGAGCGCTGCCCCGGCGAACACCGGGGCCGGCTGCGTCACAGCCTGCTCCGCCGTGGGCTGCAGGCCGGCATGGTGTGCCCCGGCTGCCGGGTCCGCCCGTGGGTTCGGGAGTCCGACCCCGGCGCCTCCATCGCTGGACATTTCGTCACTCACCTGCAATCCATACTGTGCGTCCCAGCGGGCGGAGGCTAGTCAGGGGCTCTTCGATCATGCCCGTGGCTCCCTGTCGGGGAGGTCCGAGTCCTGGACGCGACGCGGCGAGGTGCCGTCGCCGGGCAGGTCACCTCCGCGGTGGGGAGACAGCAGGGAAGGTGCTTGCGAAGCTGGTGCCGGAGGGGCGGGCCCGGCTGATGGTGCTGCTGCTTGCGCCGGCCCGCGGGCTCAGCGCCCTGGGCAAGGGGCTGTGGGCTCTGTGATCCTTTGACCGGCATGGAACCGGTTACGTAGGCGACGGGGCAAGCCCTGTCCGCCGCGGGGTCCGACGTGGTTGTACGGTCCTGGCCGCTGCCTGCTGCCCCTGCCCCCGTCCCCTTCGGCTTCAGGCGGCTGGAACTGCGGCCACCGTCACCTGCCCGTCAGGGCAGCATTCGATGAGCACATGACTCTCCGGGAAGAAGACCCAGAACACCGGGCCGACTTCCAGCACCTCATCCATGTGCCGGACGAGGGAGCTCGCCGGGAGAGCCACCGTGGGCATGATCAGGTTGCCCCAGAACAGCACGACCTCCGAGTCCGGTGCGGCATGGCTCGACACCAGCCCGCCGACGAGCCGGGCCCCATCGGGTTCGTCCTCGTAGAAGTGCTGCTCCAGATAGGAGCCGTCCTCCCATTCGAGCGACCCCCCGGAGGCGGGGGGAAAGCGGTTGATACTGGCCGCTTCGAGTCGGCGGCTCTCGTCGAGCGTCAGTTCGCGGACACCGGAACTCTCCGTCTCCGGACCGCGCCCCAGCGACTTCGGCAGGAGCTCCGGGTGGCTTCCGTACGAGTATTGCGTCACGTGTTGTTCTCCAGCAGCCGTTCGAACTCTTCCTCGGTCCCTTTCCACTTGACCGCATACTTCTTCGCTGAAGCTCCCTTGCCGACCGTGACGTTGATGTGCGGTCCCTTTGTGGGGTCGTAGTCCATTCTGAATTCCTTGTAGACCCCGTGGGGGCGGGTGGTGAAACCCACCTTCTTCCCATAGGTGGAAGTCGCCGTCTCGAGACGCCCGATCAGGGGTTGGCGCGTATGCGGATCGATCTCTCCGAGCCGGTCCAGCGCCTCGTTACGGGCCTGTTCGAAGGAATCGAAGGGGCCGAGTTCCAACTCCTTGCAGCGACCGTCGTTGTTGTGGACCAGGGCGTTCTGAGCGCCCGCGGCTACATAGTAGGTGTGGATGCCCGCGATGGAGAGGTCGTGGGTGCGCTGCCGTTTCGTGTAATGGCCGACCCCGGTGACCTGGAGAGTCGTCCCGGAAGGAGTGCGGAGTTCCGCGCCGGGGCGAATATCGCCGGCGTCCGCCCAACGGTGCCGGTCGGCCAGCCAGAACGGATGGGTATCGGTCGTCGTGATGGTCGACGCCCGGCCGCCCTCCACCCGCACGGTGAGGCGGGTGAACACCTCGTCGTCCTCGGTGGTGATCGTCCCCACCACGGGACGGCTCGTGGTCAGCCCGCGAGCGGGGTCGGTGACGGTGACCCGCTCGCCGACCCGTACGTCCTCAATGGCCGTACGTGTGCCGTCCGCGAGCAGGACCCGGGTCCCCGGAAGGAAGCTGTGGCACGCTTCAGGCCGTTTCTTCTCCGGCTTCCCCTCCGGTTGTCTCTCCGGCTTCTTCTCGCGTTTGGGGAGTTTCTTCTTGGCCTGCTCGAGGGCTTCTCCGGCCTTCTTGACCTTTTTGTTGGCGTCCCACATGCCCTTCGCCCCGCCGGCCAGGTCACCGCCGTGTTTCCTGATCCGCTGAGCGAGCTGGTACCCCTTCTTCCAATTCCACGGCGCTCCGTACTTCTTGAGGAGCTTGCCTGCCACCCCGCCGGCGAAACTCAGGGCGACATTCACAGCCGTTTCGCCGCATGCGTCGAGCCGGCCCTTGGCGAAGCAATCCAGGGCCGCGTCGATCCCCAGCTCTTCGCTGGCGATCTTCATCAGTTCCGCGGCCGCTTCCTTGGTCTTTCTCTCGGCGTTCTCCCAGTCCCTCTCGGCATCCTTGAGGTCCTGCTCCGCCTGCTCGACGGCCTTCTCCTCAGGGGACTTGGCACCGGAGCCGTCGTTCGTCGGCTGTTGCCCGCTCCCATCGGTTCCGGCGGATGAGCCGCCGTTCGCGCCGCCGTTCGCGCCGCCGTTGGCGTCGTCGTTCGCGTCGTCGTTGGCGTCGTCGTTGGCGTCGTCGTTGCTCCCGGTCGCCACCGGGCCGTCCCCGCCACCGGCCTCCGCGTCACCGCAGTTGCCGCCACCCGCGACCTCACAGACGGCGGTGCCGATCCGCGACATGATCTCCGTGCCGATCCCCGTACCGACCAGCGCGCCGATGATCGCCACGACGACCACGACCAGACCGAGGTACTCCGTCGCCGTCTGACCGTGATCCCCGGGCCGTAATCGAAGCATCCGCACGAGTGAGAAACCCCGCGGGCGGCGCCCACCTGGTCGCCTGCCGGTCACCTCCGTGCCCTTTCCCACGGTGCGCCTCCCTCCCCCGTGCGCTGCGGGCGGCTACTTCAGCTTTTCGGCCTGGGCGGTGACCACCGAGGCCGGGATCTCGGCCTTGGCCGGCTCGAAGGGGTTCATGGAGTAGAACGAGGCCACCGAGGAACCCTGCCGGACCACGGTGAACAGCAGAGGCATCTGGTCGCCCTTGAGCTTCCCGGTCAGCTCGTAGGCGACGATGTCGTCACCGGCCTTCGGGGCGGTCACCGCCTTGACCGCGCTGTACGTCGAACTGTCCGACTTCTCACTGGTATTGAAGCCGCCAGTGCACTTTTCGACTGCCGCGTGGAGATCCGCCATCGTCTTCTCGGCATCCTTCTGGCTGTAGCCGGAGAGCCGTTCGAAGAGCGCCAGGCCGAGCTTCTTCGAGTCGGTGGTGGTCAGTTGCCGGTAGACCGTGCCCGTCGGTGCGGGATCCTGTCCGTCACCGATCATTCCGGCGATCGGCTGGCACTCGGACTTGTCCGCTTTGGGCCTGGTCTCGCTCTGCAGGGCCTCGGTCGGCGGCTTCTGGACCTTGAAGTCCTTGACGTCCGCGGTGGTGAGAGCGACCTTGCTCAGCTCCCCATCGGACAGTGCCTGTGCGCCGCCCCTGCCGTCGTTGTCCTCGGAGCCGTCCGCCGCGGACTCCGCGCCCGGGGCCTTGTTCGCAGGCTTCTCCGAACTGTCCTCCCCGTCGGAGGAGGATCCGCTGCACCCCGAGGCAATGCCCATGACCAGCACTGCCGAAGCCGCGACCGCTATGAGGCGGCGCACCACCTGTGTCCTCATCGCCGAACCACTCCTGATCTCCGCGTTTGCTGTTGCACCGGCAGTGGCAACGGCCGTCCGGAATCCTCCGATGGCCCTCTCCACACTCGGCGTCACCATAGGGGAGAGGACGTCAGACTAGTCGGCTGTTTACAGGTGTACATGGGCCCACGGGCCCAAACCCGAACCCGGGCCCACCTGTGGGGCGGTGGGAGCGCCGTAGCCGGCATGGCCGGCGTTTTCGGCGGCCGGCAGATCCGCGTGACGCACGATCGCGCGCGAAGACCGGGACGCTGTAGGTTCTCGCCGCGCGTGACATGTCGATCTTGTGCCACCTGGGAGTTCTTGGTTGTCTCACCGTGATGTCATCAAGATCAGTCTCAGAATCGTGGCATTCCCCAGGTGCTGCCGGTCGCAGGCCGCTAGCCGCGCCGCCAGGCGGGGTTCAGTCGGATCTCGATCTTGTCGGACGTCGTCTCCGGCGCCGGGTCGGCGGTCACGCGGACCCGCATCGCACGGCCGGTGTCGGTCTCGACGAACGACAGGGGCGGGCGGCCCTCCTGTAGGTACTTGTCACCCCACTGCATCAGCGACAGGAACACCGGCAGCAGGTCCTCGCCGGCCTCGGTCAGCCGGTACTCGTCGCGGGCCCGCCTGCCCGGTTCCTGATAGGGAACGCGCGCGACGACCCGTGCGGACTCCAACTGTTTGAGCGCCCGTGACACCGCGGGTGCGGAGGTCCCGATCCGCGCCACGAAGTCCTCGAACCTAGCTGTGCCGTAGAAGCATTCGCGGACCACCAGGAACACCGTCTTGGTGCTCAGTAGGTCCAGCACCCGCTCCGCCGAGCACCCGTCGCCGATCGACCAGGCATCCCGGTCGCGCAGCCGCTCCTCGAACTCCATCGTCATCCCACCATTGTAACCAATGTAACTAACGCTTGCGTTACCCAGCGCGGCGTGATTCCATCTAACTAACGACATCGTTATCCAGGTGGAGGGTGCTGTGGTTGCAGTAGCGGGCAGGGTGGCCGTGGTGACCGGCGGCCGGCGCGGGCTCGGCGCGGCGCTGGTAGACGAGCTGCTGGCGCGCGGGGCGCGAAAGGTGTACTCCACCGCGCGCTCGGCGTACATCGACGACCGCCCAGAGGTGGTCACCGCCGAGCTTGAGGTCCGCTCAACGGAGTCGGTCGCCGCCCTCGCGGAGGTCGCCGCCGACGCCGAGATCGTGTTCAACAACGCCGGCGTCCTGCTGCCGGCCGCACTGCTGACAGGCGATGTCGAGAACGCCACCGAGACATTCGACGTCAACGTCTTCGGGCCGCTGCGGGTGGCGCGGGCGTTCGCGCCGATCCTGGCCACCAACAGCGGGGGCGCACTGGTAAACATGCACTCCGTGCTGTCCTGGCTAGCCGGCAGCGGCGCCTACGGGGCATCCAAAGCTGCGGCGTGGTCTGTCACGAACTCGCTCCGACTCGAACTGGCGCCCCAGAACACCCAGGTCGTCGGCGTGCACGCTGGATTCATCGACACCGACATGGTCTCCGCCATCGAACGGCAGAAGGCCACGCCCGCCGAGATCGCGGCGCGGATCGTCGACGGCCTTGAGGCCGGGGACACGGAAGTGCTCGCCGACGACGTCACCGTCACCGTCAAAGCAGCGCTTTCCGGCCCCGTGGAGCACCTGACCTTCTCAGCTGCCAGCTGACATCTCATCCCATCACCCGAGGAGTACCGAACCGCCATGCCACTGTGGACTATTCATCACACCCCCGGAGTCTTCACCGACGACGACAAACACCAACTCGCCTCCCGCATCGCCGACCACTACGAAAAGGTCGGGCTGCCCCGGTTCTACGTGGTCACGCTGTTCCACGAAACCCGGCCCTTCTACGTCGGCGGGGAACCCACCCCAGCCGGGGTCCGCATCGCCATCGACCACATCGCCCGGCGTAACCCCGACCAGGAGACCCGCCGCCGGACCGCCCAGTGGATCAAGGGCATGCTGCAGCCCCACCTCGAACAGCACGCAGGGCTGCACTGGGAGTTCCACGCCGACGAAACCAGCGAGGACCTCTGGATGATCAACGGAATCGTGCCGCCCCCAGGAGGCTCCGACGCCGAGAAGAACTGGGCAAAGCAGAACTCAGCGTCTCCCTACTGACCGCGCCGCTGGTACCGTTCCCGGAACAGACGAGCCGCACTGCCATCAGGTCGCTGGTGTGCGCCCTCATCCAGACGCCCTTGCCCCCCCGGGGGCTGACTCCGCCGCGCTGATCATCTTGCGCGGGAACGAATCTTCATCACGATGTCGTGTACGACATTGCTCGCGAGATTACGACATCAGCCGCGAGAACCTACAACTTTGTTGACGGGTCTCGGCTTCTGTGTCATGTAGCAGCGCTGTGACCTTGGGGTATTCAGGCTGTCTCACGTCGTTGCATCTGCCTGCTGTCTCACCGTCGTGTCATTTCCTCAAGCGATCCGCGAGCTGCCGCCCTCGACTTCTCACTCCCAGCCCGCGTCGTCCGTCGCGTGGGGAAGCAAAGGGAACAACCGGCTGATGAGAGCCACCGGGAGGGCGCCTTCAGGCCGGGCCAAAGGTCGTTGTTCGCGCTCCTGGTAGGGGGCAAGTGCCCGTCGGATTACGGCTGCGACCCGGCTCATCTCCTCGGGTGTCAGATAGGCGACGGCGCTGAAGGCTTCGTCGCGGCGCCATTCGGCTGGTGCCTGGTCCCTCTGGTTGTCCCAGCGCTGCCAGCTCTCGTCCTCCAGCCCGCGGGCCAAGTCACCGAAGTCCTCAGCGGACGAACCGACCGCCGGAGTCGACTGCCGCAGGCGCCAAGGGCGAGCGCGGCCTCCACTGTGAGGGGCATCTTCGATGCGTCCGTGGCGTGCGAGCTGACGCAGGTGGAACGAGCAGAGCCCGGAGCTGTAGCCCAGCCGGGCGGCCGCTTCGCTCGCTGTCACGGTGCCGGCTTCGGCGAGCAGGTTCAGCAGGGCTGTGCGGACCTCGTGCTCGCGCAGCCCTTCGCCGGCCTTGGCGGACTGGCCGGACGGGGTGTTGAAGTCTTCTTCAGTCACTTTGCAAAGTCTGCTACTTTGCAAAGGACTTCGCAACTGGTCCTGCTACTCGGAGAGTTCGGGCCGCCGACGATTCCCAGGTGCGGCCCGGAAAGAAGGGGAGATCGCAATGTCCGTTCGTCACGACCGCTCTGGTCCTATCGACCGGCGAGTCCGCGTTCAGGGCAAGCCGGTCGACTCCTATCCAGCTCTGCCACCGGAGGCCGAACGGGGCTCTGTGCGCCGGATCGCGGTGGTGGGCGAGGAGATCCTGAACCGCCCGTGCCGGAAGGTGACCGAGTTTGGCACCTCCGAGTTGTCCGCGCTGACCGACGACATGTTCCTGACCATGCACGTCGCCGACGGTGCCGGCCTCGCAGGCAATCAGGTTGGGGTCGACCTGCGGATGTTCGTGTATGACTGCCCGGACGACTACGGGATCCGGCATGTCGGCCACATCATCAACCCGGTTCTCGACCTCCCCGATCCGGGCCGCCGCTGTCTCATCGACGACTTCGAAGGGTGCCTGTCCGTCCCCGGTGCCGCCATGGCGGTCTCCCGCACCGATCATGCTGTCGCGCGAGGATTCGACAAGGAAGGCAACCCGCTCATGATCGAGGGGATGGGTTACTTCGCTCGGTGCCTGCAGCACGAGACCGACCACCTCGTCGGACACACGTATCTCGACAGGCTCTCCAAGCGGGACCGCAAGGACGCACTGCAACAGATGGCAGACCGCCACGAAGACGTCTTCGCCCAACGCGCGATCAAGGCCGCCAGTCTGGCCGGTGAGCCGCGCATCGGCCGTGCGGTCCACGACGTATGGTCGGCGCGCTGACCTGCGCCGATGTCTTCTGCCTCACGAGCGGATCGGCAAGATCAGTCTCGCTGTGTTGTCGGATCGTCAGCAGTCTGTTCGTGGCTGGAGAGCCAGGTTACTGCCGCGTTGACGACACGCCTGCCGAGAGGCGTAAGTGTCATGGGGCGGCTCCGTTCGGCTCGTTGCAGCAAAGGCCCGCCGAGCTCGCGGACGAGCCGGTTGATCTGGTTCACCAGCGTGCTGTTGTGGAGCCCGAGTGCGCGGGCGGCTTTCTGCAAGGTGGGATAGGTGGAAGCGATCACGAAACGTCGGAGTCGCTTCTCTGCAGCGGGGCTGTTCAGTACGGGCCGCAGGAGTCGAGGTGCCTGGCGAGCTCGGGTTTGGATCCGGAGCGTCTCGCTGTGGCTTGCACCTCCGCGGGGTCGAAGAGGGATGCCCTGGGCCTTGAGCCGCTTGGCGACGTTTGACCTCGTCATCTTGGTCTCTGCAGCGATGTCGTCGAGGCTGCGACCGCGGTTGATGTACTGCTCGTGCAGCCATTCGCGGGAGAGTTCCTGGAGTTGCCGGTATTCCTTCGGGGTGCGAGTCGGGATGCTGTACTCGGCGGCGATGCCTCTGATCACGTCGGCTTTGACTCCGTAGAGCTCCCCGATGGTGCGAAGGGACATGTGTTGGTCGTGATAGAGGGCGCGGAAGGTGGTGGCGTCCAGGGCAGCGCGGACAGGATCGGTGACAGGTGCGGGCCGTGGGCGTCGCTCGGTTGTATCGGGTGCCGGTTGCTGATCGAGGAGGCAGCGCACGACGTCGAGGGTGGTGCCCAAATGCGTTGCGGCCTGGGTAGCCGTCATTTCGGATTCGCGGATCAGTCGGTGCAGCACCTTGATGTCGATCCTGGAGGGATGATGCCCGGGCAAGGTGAGGCCGTGGAGGATGTCGGCCGGTGGGTGCCATGTCACCGGTTCATCAACGACGTGGTGGCGTCGCAGGAACTCTTCGGCTGCATGGTCGAGGTGTGCGAGGACTTCCGCGGTCAAGCGGCGGTAACGCATGGCTTGCTGTGAGCGGGCGGAGATGTTCACGGGGATGCAGGTGGAGGGCGCCATCGAGCTGGGCAGGCCGCTGATGCGGAGGAAGAGGTAGTTCCTGAAGAGCCTGGCGAGCGTGCCGCTGCCGCGGTTGATCCCGAGTTGCCGGGCGATAGCGGCCCATTGGTCGTCGGGCAGCAGGTGGGTGTAGTCGATGCGTCGCCGCCGCTGGTAGTCGATTGGGGCCGGGTGGGTGTCCAACTCGTCCGCGATGTGGATCAGGGCGGTCTGGATGTCCGGCCACTGCCTGTGTCCTCGCAGGTAGTTGAGCATTCGGGACGCCATGAATCCGGTGGTGGCCTTTCCCAGGCGCTCGGCGATGGCGTCGATGGACTGGCGGTTGCCGACCAGTCCGATGAGGCAGGACAGGGCTGGCCTCATGATCGGGTAGTGGTGGTGCTGGGGCGGAACGAGTGGCAGCGCGAGTTCGGGCCAGAGTGAGGTGGGGATCGACCGGAGGCGCTGGTGGGTCCGTGCGTGCGGCTGGACGCTCGGGCGGGCGGTACGAACGCGGTAGCGGAGCTGGTCGACGGCCCGGAGCTGAGGGCCGACGGCCGCGAGCTGTACTGAGCGTAAGGTTTCGGTGGTGCCCTTTCCCCAGGAGGCGAGCAGTGTTGTTCGTTCTGAAGGGCGAGGACCGTGGTCAGCTTCGGTGACCCAGCGGATGGCGGCGCTGGCCTGCTGAATGTCTGGTCGGGTCAGGATGTTCACGGCGAGGGTGGTGCCGACGGCGGTGATGGCGGCGCTCTTGGACGCTTGCATCCCCCGGCGGGCCAGGAGTTCGAACTCAGATGGGGAGAAGAGGGTGTTCACCTCGTCCGTGGTGAGAGGGAGGTCCGTGGGAAGCCGTTCAGCCAGGGCCCTGCGTGGAGCGTGGATGAGGATCTGGCCGACGAGGGCCCGCAGGTCGGCCAGTGCGTCGAGGGCAGTCTGTGGGTGGTCGGCGTAGGGACCGAAGTCGGCGGTGCCGGAGTCAACGATCGCGTTCACGAGCCGTTGGGCGTCCATCGCGGGATGGCCAACATCGAGTAGCACGGTGGCCGTCTGGGCCAGATCGGCGTCGCAGCGCCGCTTGCCGGAATCGGCATCGTCCTCCTGGAACGGGTTCCGGCAGTGCCCGGGATGCGGGATCTCGCGCATGGCCGGTGGGCGGGGCCTCTGGCGGCTGAGGCACTGAGGACAGAGGTCGGCCAGCAGGCGGTCGTGCTTTGTGCAGGCGAACGTCCAGCCCAGTCGCCAGCTCAGCTGCCAGCGGCCGCCCGATTCGGCCAGGCAGTCCGGGCAAAAGCGAGAGCCGGTGCTTCTGCCCCAGCGCGTCGCGTTGGCAGCCAGTCCAGAGCGGGGGTCGAGGACCAGGGCCCGCTGGTCGTAGTGGGCCAAGGTCATAGCGTGCAAAGTGGCGACGGAGGTGCCGGTGGCCTGGGAAATTGCCGAGGCCGTGCTGGGGGTGAGACGTCTGGTGAGCATCTCCGTCGACGGACTGTCGGCCTGCTCCGGGCCCGGCGCGTGCAGCCCCAGGCCCGCGAGAACGTCGCCGAGGGGAGTGTGCAGACGATGGGCCAGGGCTTCGAGCCAGGAATCGAGGGCCTCGCCCGGCAGGGGCTGCACCCGGATGGGGAACGTGCCCAGGGTGCTCGTCACGTGGCCAAGCTGGATCGGGGCCGACTGGTCAGCCGTCGTTTCTCCAGCGCCGCTTCGAGTTCCCGGCGGGCGTTCTCGGACGCCTCGTCGTTCTTCACGCCGTCGAGCAGATCCCGATCGAGGCGTTCGCTGCCGCTGCGGACGGCCCGCTGGCAGCCGCGGTTGATCAGTGTCATGAGCGAGCCGATGTGTCCGGTGCTGCGGGCGAAGAGGTAGTCGGACAATTCGTCCGCGAGCATCCCGGGGTACTTGTCCGCCAGGACGATGCGCTTCTCGAGCGCCAGGAGCATCTGCCGCCATTGTCGCCGCCCGCGCTCGTCCGCGATCGTGAATGGGCGCATCGTCAGCCGGGTGGTGCGGCGGCCGGTCTGAGCCAGCGCTGCGTCACCGTTGGCCCCGGCCTCGCTGAATAGGCCCTTCTCAGCCAGGTCGACGCCGATCATCACCAGGGTCACGGGGAACTCGTTGGCGATCCACTTGAAGTGATTGCTCACCTCTATGCCGCTGGTCTTGCGCCACTTCAGAAAGTGCAGGTCGTCCAGGACAAGCAGGCGGACCTCGCAGGACAGCATGCAGTCCAGGGCCCGCCGGCCGAACTCGGCGGTAGTGCCGCGTACTCGTCCGGGGTGCTCGAAGAATTCCAGTAGGGCCCGATTGAGGTCCTTCATGCCGGTGTTGCCCGTCAGCCCGACCCGGCAGACCGGCCAGCGCTCGTGCCCCTCGGCGGTGAACTCGCCGTGCTCGGCGATCTCCCTGCGGTGGAATTCCCGGGCGAACGCCAGCACGGACGTGGTCTTGCCCAGCCGGGGAAGGCATCGACGGCCACCGCCCCCTTGGCCTTGTCGCCATCTTGCAGATTGCTGTCGACGATGTCCCACAGGTCCTCGTGCAACTCGGCCAGCTGCGGGGTCTTGATCGGGCCGAGGTTGGCGTGCCACTCCCGCCGCAGCCGGTTGTATTCGGCGAGCGCTATCGCCCCCAGGGCTCGCAGCTGGGCCCGACTCAGCAGCGCCGGCTGGATGCGGCGCGGGGTACTGGCGAACGCTCTGAAGTCCTCTTTCCTGGACAGCGCGAGATTGCCCAGATCAGGCTGACCGGCGGCGGTACTCACACGTCCTCCAGCGCGTCCGCGTAGAAGTCCCCGTCCTCGCCCAGGTCTTCAAGGTCCGCCGCGTCGTCGTCCCCCATCTCCGCAGCCATCTCCGGCTCCGGCTTTTGCAGCGTCTGCTTGGTGGGCTCTGCGGACTCTCCGAGGGCTTTGCGTACGGAGGAAAGGGAGACGGCGTCGTCCTCGGTCTCCGGGACCTCGATCGCGGCCTGCTCACGCGAGAGCCGCAGGGCCATCCGCCGCTCGGCGATCGTGGTCCCCAGCCCGAGATTCCACCGCTCCAGCAAGTCGGCGACAGCCAGCTTGTCGTCGGGAAAGCGATACTTCGCCGCAGCCAGCTTGTCGTCGGGAAAGCGATACTTCGCCGCAGCCAGCTTCCGCGCGAACGCCAACGCGTCCTCACTCAGCGGCATCGAACCGGACGGCGCATGCTCCCAGCGCAAGGTGCGCCAGCACCGGTCAGGATCACGGAAATAGATCCGGGTGATGTCGTCCGGATCGACCTGAAGGGGCCAGCCGTTCTTGACCGGGCTGTCATAGGGGCTCTTGATGCTGCTGGCCTCCTTAATCCCCGGCCCGCTGTAGCGGCGCCGGTCGATCTCCACGCCGTAGTGCTGGATCGTGCGCCACTTGGTGTGCAGGAACTCGAAGGCCAGGTTCGGATCCCGGGGCACCTCGATGTAGCCGGCCCGGGCCATGCCATGCTCGAACATCGCCGTCGGCGACATCCGCAGCCCCGGCGTGCCCGGATCGACCAGACTCGAATGCGGCCGCCTGTGATACACCGTCGCGGTCCACTCCCGGATGATCGCCTCCAACTCGTCCAGGAAGAAGAACGCGTCGTCCTCCGGGCACTCGCCCCGAGAGTGGATGTCGGGTCCCTTGTAGCCGGGCAGGGCCTGCAGCAGGTCCTCCCGCAGCGTCCGGAAGAACCGCTCCACCGGACCCTTATCCCGGCCCGTCCGCAGCCGCGCGGGCTGAATGGCGATGCCCATCCGTCGGCAAACGCTGGTCAGATGCTCCGACACATAGACCTTGCCGTGGTCGACCACCAGCGTCTCCGGCACGATCGGCGGCGACGCCAGCCCAGGACCTTCGACCGCACCGGCATCGACCAGCACCGTCCGCGGAATGCCGTGCTCGGGCCAGACTGCCTCCCGCGGCCAATCCCGCCCCGCGGGCCGCGGCCGGAAGCACTGGTAGAGGACGGCGCTCACATCGACCGCCTTCGTCGACACCGGTGTGAGCCGGATGCCGGTGATGCAGCGCGTGTACCAGTCCATCCCGACAGACAGCTCCGCCTGCACCCACCTGAGCGTGAACGGGTCGAACGCGAAAACATCCAGCCGGGTGGAGTCCATCAGCAGGTACTCGCCCGGCCGCGTGGGCCGCAGCTTCCCGTAGACACCATCAGGCCGATCGGCGATATCCCGGTTCCGCTTCGTACTCAGCCGGAACAGCGGATGCTGCCGCTCCAGCTCCGACAGCACCCGAAAGGCCGTCGCCCGGATCGGCTGAGGCACCACATCCGGACCAAACCGCGCGATCACCCGGGCCCGGGCCCGGGTCCGATCAATCACGATCGTGCGCGACGGCTTGGACTCCCCGGTGTGCTCGACCATCACCTCAAGCACGGTCTCAACCCACCGCTCATCCGCAGTGGACTGCGGCTTCCGACGGGTCCCCTTCGTGCGGGCAAGCGCTGCCTCGCCGCCCGCACGGAATAGAGCGACCCATCGGCTCACGGAGCGGTGTCCGACGCCAAGTTCCGCGGCCTTCGCCGCATAGCGCTCTTCCAGAGGCCGTGCCGGAGAGTACTCGGGGCGAGGTTCCCCGTCTTGAGCGAGTTCCCCGCTGCCGGACCGATACCCGGTCAGGATTTCCCGCACATGTGCAGCCCGTTCCAGGGCCGTCGCCCTCTCGGCCTCCGTGAGCTGCCCCAAGATGACGGAAGCGATCTCCTCGGCATCATCCCCGGATGGTCCTGGATCATCGGGGATGATGGCGGTGCGGTCGGAGAACAGCAGTTCCTTCAGCGATAGCCGCAGCAGCCGACCCCGGGAGTCCTTCAAGACCACTTCGTTGCCAGCCATGGTCGCGGCCATCTCCACCACTTCGACGGTCTCCCCGTCGTAGCGGAAACGGGCACCGACTCACGTGCGCCCGCCCTGGTCACCCCACCCACCTCAGCACGCTCGATGGGCTGAGTGAACGCTCCAGGTCCACAGCGAAACGACGCTTCCAGAGCAGGTGGCAGACACCTGCGCGGACTTCCGGCTCGGGCCGGCCGGGAAGGCAGCGAGTGGCCTGGCCCAGTGAAACTCCATCGAGTTCAGCACGGCTGAGCTCATCCAGGAGCTCGGCACTGAAGAGCCAGTCCCGGCGATAGCCAGACAGGAACCGAATGTTCTCCAGCTCCACCGAGGGAGGTTCACTCCAGACTTCGAACCCCCAACCTCGGAACTCCACCGCCTGCCGTACCCAGTCGAACGTGAAAGACACGTCAGCCTTGGACAAATGATGCAGCGGCTTCACATCCACGACCACAGGACCCTGCTCCGTAACCAGCAGGTAGTCGGGGATGTGCTTGCGAACCTTCCCCTCCACCGTGGCCTTCATCAGGAACGGCTGAGCGACGATGTGCCGTACGGAGGGGTCAAAGTCAGCGAAGAGTAACCGTGCCAGCTCAAGGCGCGATTCGTAGATCACGTGATCACGCGTCGTTGCTGACCAGTAGGTGCCCGAGTAGTGCTGCTGCCCCTTGTACCAGCGGAACGTTCGCCATGGGACGGCCGACTGCAATAGATCGGTTGATGCTTCAGCCCATGCCCGCTCATCAACGACATCGCCAACCCGCCGACGGACACTGACCGTTGCAGTCACCATGACGCACCCCCAGACCCCACAGACGGCCATCTGTGGAGCCAAGGTGCCAGGCACCCGCCTTGGGTGGCTCAGACTATCGCCCGAGCCAACCATACGGGTGAAGCACTTGACCTGCGAATCTCACGGCGGTGGCATTTCTGCCACCCTCCTGCCAACGACCGCGAGATTCTGCCAAGAACTTTGAGACCCTACAGACGCTCAGCTGAAGACCGGGACGCTCAGCTTTCGGCTCGGGGGAAGCTGACCTCGACGCGACGGTTCTTCTTTCGGCCCTCTTCGTCATCGTTTGCGGCGATCGGATACTCCTCGCCGTAGCCGCGGATCTCAAAACTGATCCCGGAGCCCAGGTCCTGCGCGAGGTCCTTCTGTACCGCGTCGGCCCGCTTCTTGGACAACACATCGCCATGAGCCGAAGAACCGAGATTGTCGGTGAAGCCGAAGACACGGACGTTCTGCGCGTCCTGCTTCTTGATTTCCTCGGAGATCTCCTTGATACGGGAGTGTGCGTCGCTGCTCAGCTTCGCGCTGTCCTTGCCGAAGAGCACCTCGGCCTGAAGCGCGAACTTCACACTCTGGTTGGTGTCCTCGCGCCGCTCCTCGCCACCTTGAGTCTCGACGACCGACTTGATGTCGAGCACCTTGGACGCGGCGAGACTGGCGCCGTTGACCATCTTCAGATCGGGGTCGTTGGCGTCCACCTTCACAGGTGGCGCCGCGGACCCCGGTGTACCGGGTGGATCGTCCGCGAGGGCGTGTGGGGCGGGTGTGAGCGTGAAGGTGGCTGCGGCGACCGTGGTGATGGCGACGGCGGCAGCCTTACGGGACAAGCACGTCGTGGTCATGCGGCCGCTCACCCCGAGATCTCGATGGTGGCGGAGGGGAAAGTCGGGATCTGGAAGTCCACCTGCTTGGTGTTCGCGGGAGGAGCGGGGAACTGGGCGAAGATCGGGACGCTCTTCCCGGCGTCGATGTCCGACGCGAAGGTGGTGCAGAGCGGGCGTCCATCGGTATCCCGCAGGACGTAATAGCGCTTCTTTCCCACGCTGTCGATCAGGGTCGTACCGCCGATGGATTCGCCATGCTTGGCGATCTCCGCTTCGTCTCCTGCCCAAAGGGTGGCATCAGACGAGAGGAAGTCCTCTTCGCCGGTGTTCTTCAGCTGCCCCGTGACGGTGACAAATCCGCCCGAGTCGCGCTCCGCCGAATTCACCGTGACGACCATGCCGTTCCTGCCATTGATCTCCGCCAAGGTCTGGCTTGTGTCCGGAACCTTGTTGTCCTGCCCGTGGGACCCGCCATTCTTGCCGCCCTGGACGGACTTGGTGGACTCCGTCCGGCCGCCGCCATCATCATTGCTGTCGCCGCCGCAGCCAGAGATGGCGAGGGCCATGGCGGCTGCCAACACCACAGCGGACAGTCCCCTACGGGCCCCCGTCGTATGCCGAATACTCATGACACGTGCTTCCTTTGCTCGTCGTCTGCTGCGCGCGGGTCAGTCTTCGAGGTGAACGGAGAACAGGTCTGCCGCATCCGGGCGATCGGCTATGTCCTCGGGGTCGATGATCCAGTCCTGGTCACCGCACTCGAGCTCAAGCTTGGGCTTCTTCTTGTCCTTGCCCTTGTCCGGCTTACCGTCGTCGGAATGACTCGGCTTGATGCCGCAAAGCGGTTCGATGACTGCGGTTGCCGTCGCTTGAGCGTGCTTGTTCTCGGTGCCAGGGACGATTGAATCTCCCACGGTGCCGCGGGTCTCGACCGTGACCGTGAACCCGTCGTCCACCCGTTGGCAGCCCTGTCCCACCAGATCGGCGTCGTTCCTCGCCGCAAAAGACTGAGCCTGTGCACACGCCCCCGTGTACTCGACCCCCTGCCCGTTCACCAGGTCTTCCCAGGTGTCCGGATCCAGGAGCGAATCGAGCAGACTTTCGCGCAGCTGATCGCGAGCATCCTGTGATGCCGCCAAGGCTGCGGAGTCGGCAGCGGTCTGTGCACCACTGCGTTTGTCCACGGCCTGCGCGACCGCGAAGTAAGCAAACGCGAGGAAGAGCAGGCCTGCCACCACCGTGATGTAGATGGGGAAGGCCTGCCCTGCATCGCCGTACTTGCGTACGGTCACACCTACTTGGCGACCTTGCTGATCTGAGTGCCGATTGCCCGGTAAATCGTCTGGCCGATCTTGGTGCCTGCCAGTGCGCCAACGATCAGCACGACCACCGCGATGATGCCCAGGTACTCGACCGCCGTCTGACCGCGGTCCCTCGGATTGGCATAGCGCTTCTTGAACTTCGCCGCGGCGGTCTTGGTCCAGTGGCTGGCGTGAACGTCGGCCTGAACATAAGCCTTGGTCATCAGGTCGCTCATGATGTTCCCCTCCGTTTGGGCCCGCCCCCGCTACGAGCGCCGAGTGAGCCTTGTCGGTGGCGTCCCCGTTCCCGGTCGCTTCCTCGCCGGCGCCGCTATCGACTTCGACATGAGCAACGTACGCTGGACGACCGGACCGCGCCCAGGGTCCACGGGCCCATATCGAGGCCCAAGTCGCATTTTGTAGCCCGTATTCGACACCGCTTCGTGGCCCGGTGGTCCCGGGGCCCATCGTCCGGGCCCTGCCGCCCACGAGCCATCCTCCGTCAGCCACCGTGCGCCCCCCTCCACGCATCCGACGGGCCTCCTCGTGAGGTGCCCATCCACGCCGCGATCGCCTCGCTGCGGGTACTGCACCGCAGTTTGCCGAAAATCCGGTTGATGTGGTTCTTCACCGTCTTCTCGCTGATGAAGCAGGTGGCCGCGATGTGCTGGTTCGACATACCCGTCGCGATCAGGTCCATCACTTCCACCTCCCGCCGGCTCAGCCCGAACTGCGCCCGGTCCACCCGAGGGCCCTGGCCCCGGGTCTCCTGACCCGGGGTCCGCCGGGGAGCCGGGGAGTGCCGGCGCCATTCCGGTCCGGATAACGACTGTGCCATACCTGGTCGCACTTGCAAAGAACTCTGTTGCCTCGATGGCTGGTTCCGAGCCCCTCCCTGACCATCCGGGATGGGGCCGGCCTGTTGCGGGATGCCGTGCAGGCGAAGGTGCTCCAGCAAGGCGTTCGCAGCCGTGGCGGTGAAGTGCGCCTGGCCCGACTTGATGTCCCGTACTGCCAGGACGAGTTGATCGGCGGTGAATTCGCCATGCACGAGGTAGCCCCCCGCGCCCCGGCGCAGCGCTTCCTGCACGATGCCGCTCTCGCGGCTGTACGTGAGCATGAGTACGGGCGCCAGTCCGGTCAGGTACGGCAGCGCCGAAATGCCGTCGACGCCGGGCATCCTGACATCCAGCAGGACCACGTCGGGGTGGTGCCGCCGCGCCGCCTCGCAGGCCTGCCGCCCGTCAGCGGCCTCGGCGACTACCTCGATGTCGTGCCGGCCGCCCAGCAGGACACCCAGCCCGGCCCGTACGACCGGATTGTCGTCCGCGACGACCACGCGCAACGGACTCGGCGCGGAAGAAGCTTCCGGCGATTCGGCCGGTGTGGGCGGTACGGGGAGCCGCGGCGGGGTGTGCGCGGAGCCGGGGGGAACGGCGTGCGACGGAGCGAGCGGGGGCGCATGAGTCGGCGTGGCGCCGCGTCCACCGGGTCGGGACGGATCCTTCATGGTTGCGGCCTCCTCTCATGAGGGTTGGGGAACGGAGCAAGGAACCGGAGGGAGTTCAATCGGCCTGGCTCCTCTCCCCCGTGTGCTGGGCGAGCGTGGGGTCCGCGGGCCGCACGGCGGCCAATGGCAGGTCGAGACGGACCTCGGTGCCCGCTCTCCCCCGGTCCTTCCCGACCCTTATCCGGGCCCCGATGCCCGCCGCCCGCTCGACCATGCCGACCAGGCCGAAGTGCCCGGACCGGCGCAGACTGTCGAGCGTGGTACCGGTCGGCAGGCCGCGGCCGTCGTCGCGGACGCTGATCCGCAACGCCCGGTCGACGATGCCCGTCTCCACCTCCACGCGTGTGGGACGGGCGTGCCGGCCGGCGTTCTCCAGGGCCTCGCTCACGATCGTCAGCAGATGCCGTGCCACGGCGTACGGCACCGGGGGTATCGGGGCCGAGTTCAGCAGCCGGAAGCGGGCGTCCAGGCCGCTGCCACTCGCGAAGTCCGCCACCCGAGCGGCGAGTTCATCCGGCACATCCAGACCGGCGCTGTCGATGTCGCTCTCCCGGCGCAGGTCCGAGAGCAGCTCGCGCGACTCGGCGGCGGCCCGCCGGGCTGCCCGGGCGATGAGTTCGGCCTGCCGCTTGACCTCTTCGGGATCCATCCCTCCGGCGGAGTCGGCCAGTCCGTCCGCGGCGAGTGCCATTCCGTGCAGGGTCTTGGCCACCGAGTCGTGCATCTCCCGTGCGAGCCGGGCCCGTTCGCCGCCGACGGCCTCGGTGACGGCGAGGCGGGCGCGGGTTTCGGTGAGGGCCTGGGTCGCCGCCCCGAAGCGGAACATGAGGCCGCGCAGGGTGACGCCGATCGCCCCCGCGACGACACAGAACCCGGGCAGCAGGAAGGCGCCCGCCATGGTCGCGTCCAGGCGTTCGTCGGCGGCGTGGACGAGGGCCAGGATGAACACCTCGAGCCCCGCGAAGACCCCCGCTCCGCGCCACCCGTAGAGGAGACCGGCGAGCAGCGGCGTACAGCTGGTGACGTATCCCAGCGTCGACTCGGGCGTCGCGGTGACGAGGAGCAGCGAGCCGAAGAGCATGTCGGCGGCGAGCAGCGCCGGATGCCGCAGCAGCAGCGGGCCGAACCGCTCCCAGTCGCGGAAGAGCACATAGGAGCCCATGAAGGTGACGATCACGGCGCCGCCGACGAGCCATGTGGCCGGCCCCGGTGCCGTACGGGCGAGCGCCGCCGGGGTTGCCACGGCGATCATCGCCATCCGGAAGCCGAAGACCTGCCGGCACAGCGCTTGGAGGGCGCTCACCTGGATGTTGAGCGAGGGCACGGCGGCGGGCTCGGGGCTCTGCCGAACGCCGCCGCCGGGGTGCTCGGGCGCCAGCGGATACGCCGGATGCACCGGCTGAGCCGAGTGAACCGGACGCACCGGTTCAGTCAGTTCAGCCGGTTCGGCTGGTTCGGCCGGTGCATGCGGTGCATACGACTCAGCCGGTTCAGCCGGTGCATCCGGGCCGTGTCCGGCCGGCCCCCCAGCACCGACCGGAGGCGCCATGGGGACGACTGCGGTGAGCGCGGGATGGACCGTGGGCCCACAGGTCAGACCACCTGGTGCGGCCGCGCCCTTGCGTAAGAACATGCCCCTGACGCCTCCTCCCTCACATCCATCACTGTCCCGTGACCGAGCCGAAGTCCGCACCTGAACCGAAGACGAAGCCCGCGACCAGCAGAATCATGGTTGCCGGGACCATGAAGGTGGTGATCACCGCGGTGGCTTTCGGGACGGCTCTGGCGGCCCTGCGGCGGGCGTTCTGGGCGTCCGTACGGCGCATGTCCGTGGCGATCTGGATGAGGGTGTCCACGATCGGGGCACCCAGCTCCTCTCCTTGCTGGAGCGCCGTGACGAACATCGCGACCTGCTCGGAATCATTGCGTCTGCGCAGCTCGTCGAAGGCCTGCCGACGGCTGACGCCCATGTCCATCTGCCGCAGGGTGATCCGGAGTTCGTCGGCCCAGGGGCCCTCGTACTTCTCGGCGACGCGGTCGAGTGCCTGCCGGAAGCCCAGGCCCGCGCTGACCACGACCGCCAGGACGTCGAGGAAGTCGGGCAGGGTCCGCTCGATGACGTCCTTGCGCCGGCGGATCGCGGACCAGATGCCGACATCCGTCCACCACATGCCGAAGGCGAGGAGCAGCACGGCGAGCACGAAGTTGCCCTTGTCGAGCATGACGAACGCGCCGAGCACGCCGATGATGGCGTAAACGGCGCGGCGGGCGGCGTAGCGGTCGATGGTCAGACCGCCTGGGTTGCCCGCGAGGTCGATTCTGCGGCGGGTCGCGTTGACCCGCTTCGGGCCCATCATCCGCAGCACCGTCGGTGCGAAGCGCATGCCGAGTCGGTCGATGAACGAGCCGACGGCCGTCGTACGGGCGGCTCCGACCTCGAGGGCGACGGCGAGGTCCCCGGGGAGCTTGGCCTCGGCGCGGTACATCCGCAGTCCGTGGAAGACGCCCATGATGCACAGGCCGGTCACCGACGCGAGCAGTAGTCCCATCGCTCCGTTCCCTCCCTCAGACGTCGATCTTCGACATACGGCGGATCATGAAGAAGCCCAGCGCGTAGAGGCCGAAGGCGACGACGACCGCTCCCTGGCCGAGCGGCGACGAGGTCATCCTGTCGAGCGATCCCGGCATGACCTGGTTCATCAGCAGCAGTGCGCCCAGGCCCAGAACGGGCACCGCGAAGGCCGTCATATGGACCTGGGAGAGCTGTGTACGGACCTCGCGGCGGGTCTCTTTGCGCTCCTCCAGTGTCACGGTGAGGTTCCGGAGCGAGCCGACGACCGTACCGCCCGCGCGGTTGGACAGCACCAGTGTGGTGACCAGGACGACCAGCTCGCGGGAGGGCAGCCGGTCGGTGAGCTCGCCCAGTGCGTCGTCGATGGAGTGGCCGACCGACAGCTTGTCGGCCACCTTGCCCAGTTCCTCGCCGGCCGGGGCATCCAGCTCCTCGGCTGCCATGGACAGGGCGGTACGCAGCGCGAGGCCCGCCTGAGTGGCGTTCGCCAGGATCCGGGAGAGTTCGGGGAGCTGGTTGATGAACTTCTCGTTGCGCTTGCCACGCTGCCAGCCGAGGAAGCCGAAGGCCGCCCAGATGCCGAGCAGTCCGGCGATCGGACCGAAGAACGCGGCGAGCGCGGATGAGCCCACGAACCACAGACCGGCCGCCAGGAAGACCATGTAGGCGGTGAACTCACCGACCGTGAGGTCCAGGCCAGTCGCCGCCAGCCTGTTGTCGAGCTTCTTGCCGTACCGGGTCTGCCGCATCCTCCGGTCGACGCCCCGGAAGCGGCGCCTGCGGCCGGCGGGGGCCGGCGGGCCGGTGATCGAGAGCCGGTCCACGACAGCCTGTTGCTGGGCCTTCCCCGACGCGTAGGTGTGCACGCCCATGACCGCGAGAACGCAGCACAGCAGTGCGATGCCGATCGTCGGTAGCGCGAGATTCTCCATGTCCAGGGTCGGCTTCCTCGTGGCTGGCTTACTTGGCTTCTCGGGTGGCGAGTTGATCCTCGGAGGTGGCGACTCCGAAGGCGGGCGGAACCGGCTCGCCGGCGTAGGTGAGGCGTTCCGCGGTCCGGCCGGGCAGCGCGAAGTACCCGAATGCGCCGTGCACGACGCGGTCGGCGCCCATGGGCTGGGCTTCGAACCGGCAGACGGAGACGATCCGGAAGGTCTCCCTGCCTCGTGAGGAGAGCATCGCTATCTCGCTGATTTTGCGCGATCCGTCCGCGTTGCGGGACAGCTGGACGATGCAGTCGACAGCGCTGTTGATCTGGTCGCGCAGCGCCTCGAACGGGATCTCCACCTCCGACATGGACGCCAGGGTCTGCAGCCGCATCAGTGCGTCCTCGGCGCTGTTGGCGTGCACGGTCGCGAGCGAGCCGTCGTGGCCCGTGGACATCGCCTGGAGCATGTCCAGGGTCTCGCCGCCGCGTACCTCGCCGACGATGATCCGGTCGGGGCGCATCCGCAGCGAGTTGCGCACCAGATCGCGGATGGTGACCCGGCCCTTGCCCTCGACGTTCGGCGGGCGGGTCTCGAGGCGGATCACATGGGACTGCTGGAGCTGGAGCTCGGCCGCGTCCTCGACCGTGATGATGCGCTCGTCCTCGGGGATCAGCCCGGACAGGGCGTTGAGCAGCGTCGTCTTCCCGGCGCCGGTCGCACCGGAGACGATGATGTTGAACTTGGCGCGGACCAGGGCCGAGAGCAGCATCAGCATCTGCTCGTCGAGGGTGCCGAGGCCGATCAGCTCCTGGAGCTTGTACGCGCGCGGGAAGCGGCGGATGGTGAGCGTGGCGCCGGTGAGCGCGAGCGGCGGGATGATGACGTTGACGCGTTCCCCGGAGGGCAGCCGTGCGTCGACCATCGGATTCGACTCGTCCACCCGGCGGTTGACGGTCGAGACGATGCGCTCGATGGTCTGCATCAGCTGCTCGTTGGAGGCGAAGCGCATCGGCAGGCGCTCGACCCGTCCGGCCCGCTCGACGTAGATCTGATCCGGGCCGTTCACCATGATTTCGGTGATGGACGCGTCCTCCAGCAGCGGTTCGAGCACGCCCAGTCCGAGCGCCTCGTCCATGACCCTGCGGATGAGCAGGGAGCGCTCGTGGGTGGAGAGAACCGGGCCCTCACGGCTGATGATGTGCCCCAGGACGCGCTCCAGGCGGGCCCGCCGCTCGGCGGCGGCCAGCAGGGACATCTCCGCGAGGTCGATCTCCTCCAGCAGCTTGACGCGGTAGACCGCGACGAGATGGCTCTCCTCGTGCTGCCCGCCCGCCGTCTCGGGCGTGGCGATGCGCGCCCTCAGGCTCATCCGGTGCTCCTCGGTACGTGCGACACGGAGTCCGGCGTGCGGGGCATCGTGGCGGTCTTCTCGGCCGTCCCGAAGTCGACACCCGGAATGATCGAGGGGATCTTGACCGTGGCGGTGGCCGAGACCCCGCCCGTGGCCCCGCCGTCGGCGATGCCGATCCGGGCCCCCTTGGCGATCCAGCCGCTCATCGACGCGCGCCCTGCCGTCTCCGGGTCGGTCACGGGATGGTCGAGCGTGGCCGTACGCGCCGCCGCCCGCGCCCCCGTACCCGCCTGGGAGGCGGCGTAGGCCCCGATGCCCAGTTGCACCACGGCGAGTGCGATGGCCAGCAGTATCGGCAGGAAGCCCAGGAACTCGATCGACACCTGGCCGCGGTCCGGCTGCCGTGCCCGTCCCGGGTCCCCGCGCCCGCTCCACACCTGGCCGCGGTCCGGCTGCCGTGCCCGTCCCGGATCCTCGCGCCCGCTCCGCTCGCCCGCCCGCACTCCTCAGCCCTCCTCGGCCGCACCGGCGTCGCCGGTGACCGTGAACGGGAAGTCGATGCCGCCGGGGAAGAGCACCGGGACCTTGAGGTCGACGGTCACCTTCGCCAGCCCGTTCTCGTAGTGGTGGCCGACCCGTGCGCCTTCGGCCCACGCCCGGGGGAGGTCCTCCTTCACCGCGGCCTCGATGTCGCCGCCCCCGCCCTGCCCGCTCAGAGCGGCCTCACGGGCGCCCATGTCGGCCGAGTTGCCCGCCAGCGTGAAGGTGTAGCCGACGAGCACGAACTGCCAGAGCAGCACCAGCACCACGATGATCAGCGGGGTGATTCCCACGAACTCGATGGAGACCTGCCCGCTGTCGCGGCCGCGCCGGCGACGGACCGGGAGCGATCCGCGGTCCCCCGCCGGCCTGCGGAATCTGCTGCCCCTGCCGCCGCCCTGCGGCTCGGCGGCCTGCACCAGACCGAGCTCTCCCGCCAGCCCCCACAGCGCCTGCTTGACGGTGCTGCGGCTGTCGATGTCCTGGACGCGCCCGGCGTCGACGCAGGGCTGGAGCTCCTTGAAATTGGCCGGTACGACGGTCCGCGCGACATGTGTCCCGGTGGTCCGCCCGATGACCGAGGGCTGGATCTCGGTATGGCGGTTGTGACGGTTGACCACGGTGGTGGTCTCCTCCGCCTTGCGGATCTGCAGCCGGTCCCAGAGCCGGACCATGCGCTTGGCGGACCGTACGGCGACCACGTCCGGCGTGGTCACCAGGAGGGCGATGTCCGCCATCTCGACCGCCGCGGCGTTGGCGCTGTTCATATGGGTGCCGCAGTCGATGAGGACCACGTCGTAGCGGCTGCGCAGCGCACTGACGATCTGCCGGGTCGCCCGGTCGCTCACCTCCTCGCCGCGCTCGCCCTCGCCCGGCGCGAGCAGCAGGCCGAGACCCGTGGGATGGGTGAAGAGCGCGTCCTGGAGCACCCGCGGTGAGATGTCGCTGATGCCCGCCAGGTCGACGATCGACCGGCGGAACTGCACATCCAGGTACGACGCCACATCGCCGGACTGGAGGTCCATGTCGACCAGCGCGACGCTCCGGCCCGAGGCACGCGCCCCCAGCGCCAGCTGTACGGCGGTGAGGGTGGCGCCGACGCCGCCCTTGGAGCCGGTGACCGTGACGACCGTGCCCCCGGGGCCGGTGAAGACGTCGGCGTCGGCGCTGAGGTGACGGCGCACCCCCACCGACCACTGGACCGTGGCCTGTACCCGCGCCGCCAGCTCGTCGTACGAGAGGGGCAGTCCGATGACGCCGCGCGCCCCGGAGTCCATCGCCGCGGAGTACAGCGCCGGACTGACATCCGCGGTGATCAGGATGACCCCGACCGCGGGAAAGCGGAGTGCCACCTCCCGGATGAGTTCCAGCGCCGGCACCGGAGCGACGCGCTCATGGACGAGCACCACCTCGGGCAGATCCGCGATCGACTCGTTCGCGAGCTGGGCGAGGGTGTCGATCAGGGAGGTCGAGTCGGCGGCAGGAGGCAGGGGTTCGGTGTCGGGCAGCTGGCTGAGCAGTGTGGTGACCGCCCGTGCCGCGTCGGGGTCGCTGACCGCCGGGAGAATTCTGGTGACCATCCGCTGCCTCACCTGTCTCCGTCGAGGGTGTACGTGCGCTCGCCCCGCGGGATCGACGCATCGCTGCCGGGAGCGACCAGGGCGAGCCGGACGTGGGCGGCGAAGGACTCCGCGTACGCCACGCGCTGCGCGTCCACGGTGTTCAGGGCGAAGGTGATCGGGACGGCTTCCCCGCCCTCGGCCTGCTGACGCTCCCGGTCGTTCCCCGGCCGCAGAGCGGTGAGTTCGCCGACGTCGATGACCTGTGCGTTGCTGACGATGACCTTGGAGACGGGAGCGGTGCCCTCCCTGTCGCCCTCGAAGGTCGCGTAGATGTTGACCGTGGCACCCGGGTTGATCTTGCCCGCCACACCGGTGGCCGCGTCGATCATGATGGCGATCTCCTGCTGGCCCGCTTTCAGTTCGGGGCGGTCGGCAACCATGTCCGACTGCAGCAGGGAGCCCTTGCGCAGCGGATTGACGGCGATCTTGCCGTCCAGTTCGTCGAGATCGGTCACCGCGGTCGACGGAAGCCACCGTTCCGGCACCGATATCCTCGTGAACTGACCGGCGTCCAGGGTCTTGTAGGCGGGAACGTCGGCCTTGAGCTCGTACGCCGTCTTCTCCGGTCCGACCTTCGACTCCACGTCGCTGATCACGGAGAGCACGCCTGCGAACGCCCCGAGAGCGCAGAGAACCGACAGGAGCAGCAGGATGACGCCGCGGCGCTGGCGTGAGTTCATAGCGGGAAAACCTCGTTCGGGAACGTAGCCGGTGCTGGTGACGGACGGGGAACGGTTCGGAGCGCAGGGGGCCTCCGGCGGCAGGGGATCGGCCGCGGCGCCGGGGAGCCATGGGGATTCACCGGGGACGGCCGGACGCGGGCGCTTCGTACCGGGCCACGGCACCGCCGTGCGGCGACGGGGTCTCGGTCCGCTGAATCGTGGCGCAGCAGAACGCGCACTGGTCGCCGATGAATTCGAGCCCGCACCAGTAGCAGATGTCCCGGCGCACCGATGCGACCAGCTGGTACAGCACCCCGGGGTCGCTGATCGCCGCGGCGAACTCGATCAGCTTCGAGGTGCCCCACCAACGCGGCGACTCGGCCGGCAGCGGGGATTCCCGCACGTCCTGGACGCGCCAGTGGCGGGCGAGTGTCGTGGTGACCCAGTCGGACTGGAGCTGCCCGTTCGCCACCGTGAGCTGTGTGGCGAAGGAGGGGCCGGCCGGCGGCGCTTCCGTGCCGGCCTTGACGAGCTGCGGCGTCGGTCCGGCCAGTACGCCGAACTGTGCGCCCGGCACCCACGACGTGACGTGGGATCTCAGGCTGACGGAGACCCGGTCGAGCTTGGCGACGGAGCCCAGCAGCGCGCCCGCGTAGATGTAGTGGGCCAGCAGCCCGGCCGCCGAGGCGAGTACGCCGGGACTGAAGTCACCGAGCGACAACTGCCGCAGCTGGCGGGCGAGTACGGCCGCCCCGAGCGGCGGGAGGTCGAGTTGCAGGAGCGCGATTCGGTCGCTCTCCATGACCGAACGCAGCGTGTGCAGACGCCGGGCGAACCCTTGATCGATTGAGGACGGGTACAGCGCGATAACGTATCCGTGCTGTTCGATCAGCACCTGCATGTCGACAAGAGCCGCCTCTAACTCCTGCCTTCCCGGCGGTTGAAGTACGACCGCGGTGGGCGTGTGGCGATCGGACGGTGGAAGCACCAGCTCGGAGCTGGTGACTGCTATCGCGGTGAGCACGTGTGGTTCCCCGTTCCGCTCCGTCCCCGGTCGGACCGGGACCGGTAGATCTTCCCTGTACGCGCTGCTCCAGTACTGCGGTGTCCTGCTGCCTCCGCAGCTTATCCGCGCCCTGAGCGTCAGAGAACACTCAGCGAGGAATGATGACCTCAGAGTGCACATCCGGAACAGGTGCACCGGTTTCGCCCCCGGTCCGGCCGGAGCGGGGACGGCAGCCCCCGCCCGCACCACCGCGGGCACGCGCGTACGGGCCCGCACGCGTGGTGCGGGCCCGTACGTATCCGGTGGCTACCAGGGCAGTTCGCGCACCTGCTGCACGCACAGCACGACGAACAGCAGCCCCGCCGCCGCCAGCATCCCATTGCTGAGCAGCCCGCTGCGCCACTCGCGCGGCGTACGGTCGGAGTTCAGCAGCCAGATGAGCGTCAGCGCGAGGAAGGGCATGAAGAACGCCCCGAGCACGCCGTAGACGACCACCAGTCCGAAGGGCTGGTCGAGGAAGAGCAGGCTGATGGGCGGGAAGGTCAGCCACAGCAGGTACGCCCGGAAGGGCAGCGACCGCTCGGCCTCGCCCGTCGCGACCTCCTCGACGACGTCGTCGTGCGCCGAGGATCCCTCGCCCCCGGCGGCGCCCGTACGCCTGGCCCTGCGGTAGCGCGCGACGAAGTCCGCGAACATCAGGCTGACTCCGTGCCACACCCCGATCAGGGAGGAGAAGGAGGTGGCGAAGAAACCGACCAGGAAGAGTTTGGCGGTCGTCGCGCCGAAGCGCTCCTCCAGGATGGTGCCGAGGTCGAGCAGCCCCTTGTCGCCCTGCGTCAGCGCGATGTTCGCGGAGTGCAGCAGCTCGGCGCCGACGATCAGCATCGCGACGACGAAGATGCCGGTGGTGATGTACGCGACGCGGTTGTCCAGCCGCATCACCTTCATCCAGCTGCTGTTCGTCCAGCCCTTGGCGTTGACCCAGTAGCCGTACGCGGCCATGGTGATCGTGCCGCCGACGCCGCCGATGAGGCCGAGCGTGTAGATCAGCGACCCGTCGGGCAGTACGGGCACCAGTCCGGCGAACGACGCCCCGATGTCCGGCCCGACGCGGGCGGCCACGTACACGACCACCACGAACATCACGCCGACCAGCACGGTCATGACCTTCTCGAAGATGGCGTACTGGTTGAACCAGACGAAGACCAGCCCGATCAGACCGGTGATGACCGCCCAGGTCTTGAGGCCCAGGAAGTCGGGGAAGAGCGCGACCAGCGGGAGAGCGCTGGAGGACATCGCGGTCGCGCCGTAGACGAATCCCCAGATGACGACGTAGACGGCGAAGTAGACGGTGGTCCACGGGCCGAGGCTGCGCCAGCCGTCGAAGAGAGTGCGTCCGGTGGCCAGGTGCCAGCGGCCCGCGGCCTCCGCGAGGGAGATCTTGACGAGGCATCCGATGACGGCCGCCCACATCAGGGTGTGGCCGAACTTGCTGCCCGCGATCAGGGTCGCGACGAGGTCACCGGCTCCGACGCCGGTGGCGGCCACGACCATTCCGGGTCCGATGTAACGCCAACTCGATCTGCGCGGCTCCTGGATGAGCTCACCGGTGCCGCTCTCACTGGTTTTCGCCACTGGCTGCCTCCGCACTCGTCTCCCCGACCCGACCTGCGGATTGAAACCGGGATGTGGCGCAGCGCACAAGAGGTACGACCGCACCGGCCCTTCCTTGTGTGCTTCCGCGCTTCCGCCGGAGGGGTTGACAACCGCATTGGTCTGGACCACGTTGTACGCCAACGACGCAGGGGCCCCCGGCGTTCACCACGTAGCACCCCAACTCCCCCCACACCGGAGGCAGTCGTGGAACGCGCACGATCCCACGGATCCAGCAGGAGGAAACGGCTCGTCGGCGGTCTTGCCGCGGCGGCGGTCGCCGCCGCCGGACTGGTCGGCCTGGGCACGGCCAACGCGTCGCAGGAGCCCGCCGGCGCAACCGCCGTCCCCAAGCACGCGGTCACGGGCTACTGGCAGAACTTCAACAACGGCGCCGCCGTCCAGAAACTGAGCGACGTCCAGAACGCGTACGACATCATCGCCGTCTCCTTCGCCGACGCGACCGGCACGCCCGGAGCGGTCGACTTCACCCTCGACCCGGGGCTGAACTATTCCGAGGCGGACTTCAAGTCCGACATCAAGGCCAAGCAGTCCGCCGGGAAGTCCGTGATCCTCTCTGTCGGCGGAGAGAAGGGCGCGGTCGCGGTCAACGACTCGGCCTCGGCCGACAACTTCGCCAACAGCATGCACACGCTGATGCAGGAGTACGGCTTCGACGGCGTGGACATCGACCTGGAGAACGGCCTCAACTCCACGTATATGACGCAGGCGCTGAAGTCGCTCTCGTCGAAGGCGGGCGGCGATCTGGTGATCACCATGGCGCCGCAGACGATCGACATGCAGTCGACGTCGAACGAGTACTTCAAGACGGCGCTCAACATCAAGGACATCCTGACCGTCGTCAATATGCAGTACTACAACAGCGGCTCGATGCTCGGCTGCGACGGAAAGGTCTACAGCCAGGGCTCCGTGGACTTCCTCACCGCCCTCGCCTGTATCCAGCTCGAAGGCGGCCTGGCGCCCTCGCAGGTCGGCATCGGCATCCCGGCCTCCTCCCGTGCGGCGGGCTCCGGGTACGTGTCCCCGACCGTCGTCAACGCCGCTCTGGACTGCCTGACCAAGGGCACGGGGTGCGGCTCGTTCAAGCCGAGCAAGACGTATCCGGACCTGCGCGGCGCGATGACCTGGTCGACGAACTGGGACGCCACGAACGGCAACGAGTTCTCGGGCCAGGTGGGCTCGCACGTCCACGGCCTCCCCTAGCCGGACCACCCCCCAACGGGGCCGCCGCCGTTCCCACACGGCGGCGGCCCTTTGCGGTGGGCGGCGCGATCGCTCCGCTCCGGCAGCGCGCCGGCTAGTCCTGCGGCTTGGGCAGCTCACACCCGGGGAGGCCGAGGTCGACCTTGTTGCCGATGCCGATGCACTTGGTGATGCCGTAGGTCTGCTGGGCGTAGTTGATGCGCTCCCGCACCGTCACATTGCCGCCCTCGTCGACCTCGCACGGATTGTTGACCGTGCACCGCTCGCCATCCTCGTTTCCGGTGTTGTTCACCGCGACGACCTTGCCGCCGACGGTGTCGACCACGGGCGCGCCCGAGGTGCCGCCGACGGTGTTACAGGCGGGGGTGTAGCGGACCGAGTCCTTCCAGGTCCAGTCGCCCTCGCGCAGTCGGTGGGCGAAGCCGTCGATGTTGCAGCTGTAGATCCGCTTCCAGTAGCCCGAGACCACCTTGATAGCGCTTCCCTGCACCGGACGGCCGGAAGCGAGCTCCAGCGCCCGGATACCGGAGGAGGACTCGATCTGGGCGTAGCTGGTGTTCAGTTCGTACAGCGAGATGTCGGTGTCCTTCATCGTCGCGTACGAGATCTTGGTGGCGCGGAGGGTGGCGACCTTCGAACCGGCCGAATTCAGCAGGCTGAAGCTGCGGGTGGACGGCTTGTCGACGACGACCTCGCCCGCGTCGGGCATGCCGCCCTCCAGACAGTGGCCGTTGGACAGGACGAGCGCCGGGTCCTGGGGTGCGGAGCCCGGCGTACGTACGACCGAGCCCGAACAGTTGCTGAGTGCCACCGTCCCGGCGAAGTCGACGGCTTTGACCTTGGCCTTCGCCTTTTCGTGAGGTGCGGTCCAGTCGCGGCTGGCGGCCGCGGCCGGGGCCGAGCCCGCGCCGGCCAGAATCACGGCCAGCAGCGCGGCAAGGAGAGGTTTCTTCATGTGGGGGTCCCCTCTGTACCGAAGTTCCTTCGGTGTTGTCATGCGCATTGTGGATTCCCCGGATGGCGGGATCAACCACGCATGAGGACCGGATGACACACGTATGGCCCCTCTCCTATTGACCGTTGCATGCCATCGCTCGAAGCTGGGTTCGCACACCCGCACGATCGTCGTCGCACTGAGCACCCCCACACTGGACTTCCCAGGAGACTTCATGCGACTGAGAATTCGCGGCAGACGGACCACCGCCCTGGCCACCTTGCTGGCAATCGCCCTGGCCGCGCCCATCACCGCCCAGGCGGACAACCCCTCGCCGTCCCCCTCCTCGGTCTCGGCCGCC
Source organism: Streptomyces sp. NPDC004647 (assembly GCF_040609575.1). Classification (NCBI taxonomy): domain Bacteria; kingdom Bacillati; phylum Actinomycetota; class Actinomycetes; order Kitasatosporales; family Streptomycetaceae; genus Streptomyces; species Streptomyces sp. NPDC004647. The sequence continues at coordinate 36,685 of NZ_JBEXKU010000062.1, forward strand.
GACGAGAACGTACGGCAGTACGAGGTGACCGGCCCGGCCACCGTCTCGGAGCGCACCGCACTCGCCGCAACGGGAGTGTCCATCGACGAGGTGGGTGACCACTCCGTGGTGGTCACCGCCGATGCCGCGCAGGCGAAGGAGCTGCGCAGCCTCGGCTACCGGCTCCGCGCGCTGCCCGGCCCCCCGGCCCGTACGAACGGCCGCGCCGTCGAGCCGTTCGACTTCCCGCCCGCGGACTCCGGCTACAACAACTACGGAGAGGCCATGGCGGACATCGACGCCAAGGTGGCCAAGTACCCGAGCATCATGAGCAAGAAGGTCATCGGCAAGTCCCACGAGGGCCGGGACATCGTCGCCGTCAAGGTCAGCGACAAGGTCGGCACCGACGAATCCGAGCCCGAGGTGCTCTTCACCCACCACCAGCACGCGCGCGAGCATCTGACCGTCGAGATGGCGCTCTATCTGCTGCGCGAGTTCGGCGAGGACTACGGCCAGGACTCGCGGATCACCAACGCCGTCGACAGCCGCGAGATCTGGATCGTCCCCGACCTGAACCCGGACGGCGGCGAGTACGACATCGCCAGCGGCAACTACCGCAGCTGGCGCAAGAACCGCCAGCCCAACTCCGGCTCCTCCCAGGTCGGCACGGACCTGAACCGCAACTGGGACTACAAGTGGGGCTGCTGCGGCGGCTCTTCGGGCAGCCCCGGCTCCGAGACCTACCGCGGAACCCGCGCCGAGTCCGCGCCCGAGGTGAAGGTCGTCGCCGACTTCGCCCGCAGCCGCGTCATCGGCGGCAAGCAGCAGATCAAGGCCGGTATCGACTTCCACACCTACAGCGAGCTGGTGCTGTGGCCGTACGGGTACACCAACGCGGACACCGCGCCCGGGATGACGCAGGACGACCACGACGCCTTCGCGACGATCGGCAAGAAGATGGCCGCCAGCAACGGCTACACGCCCGAGCAGGCCAGCGACCTCTACATCACCGACGGCTCCATCGACGACTTTCTGTGGGGGGACCAGAAGATCTTCGCCTACACGTTCGAGATGTATCCGTCCGGGTTCGGGGGCGGCGGCTTCTACCCGCCCGACGAGGTGATCGAGCGGGAGACCAGCCGCAACCGGGACGCCGTACTGCAACTCCTGGAGAACGCCGACTGCATGTACCGCTCCATCGGCAAGGAGGATCAGTACTGCTCGACGAGCTGAGAGCAGGGGCGCCCCGGACACGGGGCGCCCCTCCGGGCAGGACTTCTGACACAGGCCTAGATGACGAGGCTGAGCAGCGCCGACACCACGAAGCCCGCGACCGACAGGACCGTCTCCAGCACCGTCCAGGATTTCAGCGTGTCGCGCTCCGAGATGCCGAAGTACTTCGACACCATCCAGAACCCGCCGTCGTTGACGTGCGAGGCGAAGATCGAGCCCGCCGAGATCGCCATGATGATCAGCGCGAGATGCGGCTGTGACAGGTGCCCGCCCTCGACCAGCGGGAGGACGATGCCCGCGGTGGTGACGATCGCGACGGTGGCCGAGCCCTGGGCGACGCGCAGGACGACCGAGATCAGCCAGGCCAGCACGATGACCGGCAGGCCGACGTCGTTGAAGGCGTCGGCGAGCGCCTGTGCGACCCCGCTGCCCTTGAGGACGGCGCCGAAGACCCCGCCCGCGCCGACGACCAGCAGGATGTTGCCGACCGGCTTCAGCGAGGCGGTGGAGACCGTCTCCAGGGACTTGCGGGACCACCCGCGGCGCAGACCGAGCAGGTAGTACGCCAGGAACAGCGCGATCGTCAGTGCCACGAAGGGGTGCCCGAAGAACTCGATGACCGAGCGGAGCGTGCTCGGGTCGAGCGCGATCGAGGAGAAGGTGGCGAGCAGGATCAGCACCAGCGGGGTGCCGATGATGGCGAGGACGGTGCTCACGGCGACCGGCTTCTCGGGCGCCCGGGTGCCGATGGCCCGCTGCTCGGCGGCCACGGCGGCCTTGGCCTCCTCCGCGGCTTCCACCATGTCCTGCGGTACGGCGACGAAGAGGCGCCTGCCGATCCAGGCCGCGTACACCCAGGCGGCGAGGACCGAGGGGACACCGACGACGATGCCCATGAGGATGACCCAGCCGAGGTCGACCTCGAGCAGGCCCGCGGCGGCGACCGGGCCGGGGTGCGGCGGCAGGAAGGCGTGGGTCATGGACAGACCCGCGAGCAGCGGCATGCAGTAGAGCAGGATCGACTTTCCACTGCGCTTGGCGGCGGCGTACACGATCGGCGCGAGGACGAAGATGCCGACGTCGAAGAAGACCGGGATGCCGAAGACGACTCCGGTGACGCCCATGGCGAGCGGTGCGCGCCTCTCGCCGAAGACTCCCAGCAGGCGTGAGCTCAACGCCTCGGCGCCACCGGAGACTTCGAGGATCGCGCCGAGCATCGTGCCGAGGCCGATGATGATCGCGATATGGCCGAGGATGCCGCCCATACCGGTCTCGATCAGCGATACGGCGTCGGACTTCTGGACGGTGCCGAAGAGTTCGGTGACCGAGAGTCCGGCGCCCAGGCCGACGGCTATGGAGACGGCGAGCAGCGCGACGAAGGGCTGCAGTCTGACCTTGATGATCAGGAAGAGGAGGAGCGCGATCCCCAGGGCGGCGACGGTCAGCAGACCGGCCGTGCCGGGTATGAGCGCGAGCAGCCCACCGGTGTGGGGCGGCGGCGGTGGCGGCGGCGTCGGGTTGGCGGCGAGCAGCATGGGGACTCCGTGGATTCCGGGCAGGGGGGACCGCGGCACGGCAGGGGGACCGCGCGCCGGTACGGGGGAATGGACCGAACCTGGTGCTGAATCAGGGGGTGACGCCCCTTCGGGGCTCTCGGGATGGGTAACTGTCCGTGCCGGTGGTGCAGTTGCTGGTGGGCCGTGGCTGGTGCCTGCTGGTGGTGCGACCGCGGTGGGCGGGTCCGGGGGATCGGAGCACAACGGGGGGAAGTCGCTCCGCTCCCGCCCACCGCGGGGTTCATGGGGACGGTGCCTGCCGGGCAACTCAGCCGAGCACGGCGAGCGCGTCGATCTCGACGAGGAGGCCGGCGGGCAGGCCGACGTACACGGTGGTCCGGGCCGACGGGGCTTCCTTCAGCTCGGCGAAGTAGTCGTTGTAGATGGCGTTCAGCTCCGCGTAGTGGGCGGTGTCGGTGAGGTAGACGCGCATCATGACCACGTCCTCCCAGCTCGCGCCGCCCTCTTCGAGTACCGCGGCGACATTGACGAGGGTCTGGAGGGTCTGCTCACGCAGGCTCGGGCCCGCCGGGGTAGGGGCCTGGCCCTCCACGGCAGGGAGAAATCCGACCTGGCCGGCGACCTGGAGGATGTTGCCCTTCCGCACACCGTGCGAGAACTTGGCCGGCGGGGCGGTGTGGGTGGCCGGGGTGATCGCGGTCTTCCGGAGCTTGTCGCTCATGTGGCTGCTTCCTTCTTCGGGCCCGCTTGTGCAGGGGTGTTGGCGCTGCCTGAGTACTCGCGGCTGATGGCGTCGGCGGTACGGCGCACCAGCGGGAGCAGTCTGAGGAGTTCGTCGGCGGAGATGACAACGTTCGGCGCGGAGACCGAACAGGCTGCGACGACGCGTCCGTCCGTACCCCGGATGGGGGCGCCGATGCAGTTGATGGACTCCTCGTGGCCGCCGAGATCCGTGGCCCAGCCCTGTTCCCGGACCTTGGCCAGCTCGGCGAGGAAGGCGGACGCGTTCGGCGTCGAACGGGCCGTGTACATGGGGTAGTCGAGCTTCTCGGCCACAGCCCGCCGCTCCGGTTCCGCGAGGTCGGCGAGGAGCAGCTTGGCCACGGCGGCGACGGTGATGGCGACGGGCTTGCCGATACGGGAGTACATCCGGACCGGGTAGCGGCTCTCGACCTTGTCGATGTAGAGGACCTCGTTCTCCTCGTGCACCGCGAGGTGGACGGTGTGCCCGCACTTCTCGTTGAGTTCGACAAGGTGGGGGTGGGCGATCTCGCGGACGTCGAGGTTCTCGACGGCTTCCTGGGCGAGGGCGAAGAGCCGGGCGCCCAGCCGGTACCGCTGGTCCTGCTGGCGGTAGACGATGCCGTGCTCGTGCAGGGTGCGCAGCAGGCGCAGCGCGGTCGACTTGTGGACGCCGAGCCGCTGCGCCACCTGCTCGAGATTCGCCGGCCCCTCCGCCAGCAGCGGCAGGATGCTCAGCGCGCGATCGACGGTCTGGCTCATGGCGTACGTACCTCCACCCGTGCGGCCTCGGCCCCGTCGGTCGTCCAGCCGGGGCCGAGACGCAGTGTCTCCCACCCGGCGGGGTCGAGGGTGGCGAGGCGATCGGCGTGGCCCCGGGAGGGCGGGCTGCCGAGGTCGCCGGGGACGGTGAGGGATGCGGCGGCCATGAGGTGGCCGTGCCGCAGTCGCTCCGCGGTGGGCAGACCGCGCAGGGTGCCCGAGAGGAAGCCGGCGGCGAAACCGTCGCCCGCGCCGACGGCGGCGACGACGTCGACGGCGAGCGCCGGCTCGAAGGTCACGGTGTCGCCCCGACCGGCCGCGGCTGCCGGCCCGGTCCCGACTGCCGGCCCGGTCCCGACCGCCGCTCCGGGCCCGGCGGCGGGCGCGGGCCCGGCGGTGAGTACAGCACCGGCGGCTGACCGGGTCCCGGTGACGGCCCCGTTCGCGCCCGCGCCGCTCCGCCCGGCAGCAGCCTGCCCGGCGCTCCCGCCCTCAGCCGGATCCGGCGTCCGTGCGTAGACGGTCGCACCCTCCGCGCCCTGCTTGACGACCAGCACATCCGGCTCCGGGAGAGCGGCCCGGATGGCGTCCGGGCCGTGCAGGCCCCAGGCCGCCGCGGCCTCGTCCTCGCCGACGAAGACGATGTCGCTGCCGCGGGCGAGTTCGGCGAGCACGGTGGACCCGGGCCTCACCGCCCGGCGGGCGCGGCCCGCGCTGTCACTGGACCGGTCCACAGGACGGCCGCCGGCCGCCGGGACGGGAGCGGCGGACCCGTCAGCCCCATCCGCGGGATCGCCGAGGGACGGGCTCTCCCACAGCGCCGCGCGGTAGTTCACATCGAAGGAGACCAGGGGCCGGCCGGGCCTGCGGGTCGTGAGCTCGCGCATCAGGGCGAGGCAGTCCTCGGACAGGGCGGCGGTGATGCCGCTCAAGTGGAGGATGCGGCCGGACCAGGCCTCCGCACGCGGCATGAGGGCGGGGGACATGACCGACGCAGCCGACCCCGCCCGGTAGTAGACGACTTCGGCCGGCGGCTCCGGGAGCCCTGCCGCGTCCGCCGGACCGAGCCCCGCCGCCTCCGCCGGACCCAGCCCCACCGCGTCCGGACCGAGCCCCGCCGCCTCCGCCGGACCGAGCCCCACCGCGTCCACCGGACCCGTCGCCCCGGACCCGGCTGCGCGTACGGCGCGAGCGCCCGCGGAGTCCGTCGCCCGCTCACCGGCCGTACGGAAGTAAATGCCCGTAGGACGCGCCGGGTCGCGCTGGACCGCGGACGTATCGACCCCCGCCGCGGCGACCGCGTCCAGAAGGTGATCACCGAAGCCGTCCGTACCGACCCTGCTGAGCCAGCGCGAGGTGTGTCCCGCGCGGGCGAGGCAGCACGCGACATTCGACTCCGCTCCGCCGATCCCGCGTTCGAAAGCGGGCACGTCGGCGAGGCGGCCGGGGCGCGAGGGCACAAAGGTGACCATGGACTCGCCCAGGCAGACGACGTCGACATCGGAAAGTGCGGTCACGGTCCTTCGCTCTCCTCGGCTCTCGCTCCCGGCTCGGGACGGGGCCGGGGGCGGTGCCCACCATTGACCCGGCGGTTGCGTGGATGTTAGACAGCCGCAAGCGTTATACGCAATGAGTGTTGCAGAGAGCGCAACAGTGACTTCGAGGAGACTCCATGGCCGCCGACAACGCCGTCGCACGCCTGGCGGACGAGCGGGTCGACCACCGCTTCAAGGCGCTCCCCCCGGACGCCGAAGGGCTGACCGTGGGCGCACTGGCCGCCGAGCAACGCAACCTGTTCACCGGCGGCTTCACCACCCCCGTCATGGCCCTCTCGGCGGAGGCCGTCGCGCACAACCTAGCCCTGATGGAGCGTTACTCCGCCGCCCACGGGCTCGCCTTCGCCCCGCACGGCAAGACCTCCATGTCACCGCAGCTGTTCGAGCGGCAGCTCGCCCACGGCGCCTGGGGGATCACCGCCGCCGTGCCGGCCCACGTCCGCGTCTACCGGGCGTTCGGAATCCAGCGGATCTTCCTCGCCAATGAACTGGTCGACGCCGCCGCGCTGCGCTGGCTCGCCGGACAGCTGGACGCCGACCCGGACTTCCGCTTCATCTGTTACGTGGACTCGGTGCGGGGCGTGGAGTTGATGGACGAGGCGCTGGCCGCGGCCGGGGCCTCCCGCCCGGTCGACGTCGTGGTCGAGCTGGGCGCCGGCGACGGGGCGCGTACCGGCGCCCGTACGGACGCCGACTGCGCGGCGGTCGCCGACGCCGTCGCGGGCGTCCGTACGCTGCGGCTGGCCGGCGTCGCGGGCTACGAGGGCGAGGTACCGCAGGCGGACACCGGGAAAGTGACGGACTGGCTGCGCCGGCTCGTCTCCCTCACCGCCGGGTTCGACGCGGCGGGCCGCTTCGCGGAGACCGGCGAGATCGTGCTGAGCGCAGGTGGCAGTGCCTGGTTCGACGCGGTCTCGGAAACCTTCGCGGAGCTCCCGGAACTCTCCCGCCCCGTACTGAAACTGCTGCGCTCGGGCGCGTACATCTCGCACGACGACGGCCACTACCGCCGTGTCACGCCCTTCAACCGGGTCCCGCAGGAAGGCGTGCTGGAGCCCGGCTTCCGGCTGTGGGCACAGGTCGTCTCCCGGCCCGAGCCGGGCCAGGCGTTCGTCAACGCGGGCAAGCGGGACGCCCCGTACGACCTGGATCTCCCCCAGGCTCAGCTCGTACGGTCCGCGCGCGACGGCGCGGTGCGGCCCGCCGCCGGGCTCACCGTGACAGGACTGTCCGACCAGCACGGGTGGTTGAGCGTCGCCGACAGCGTGGATCTCGAGGTCGGCGACTGGGTGGGGCTCGGCCTGTCCCACCCGTGCACCACCTTCGACAAGTGGCAGCTCATCCCGCTGGTCGCACAGGACGGCACGGTCACGGACTACATCCGCACCTTCTTCTGACGCGCCGCGGACACGAGAAGCCGCGGACACGAGAAAAGGCTCCGGCCGGAAAGGCAGTCGCCGCAATGGATCTCGTCATCCGGGACGCACGCGTCATCGACGGCACCGGCGGTGCCTCGTACCGGGCGGACGTCGCGGTCGACGGCGGGCGGATCGCCGCCATCGTGCGCGAGGGCGACGGCCCCCGCCCGGCAGCACGGCGCGTCCTGGACGCCGCCGGCCTCGCCCTCTCCCCCGGCTTCGTCGACATGCACGCCCACAGCGACCTCGCCCTCCTCCGCGACCCCTCGCACGAGGCCAAGGCAGCCCAGGGCGTCACCCTGGAGGTCATCGGCCAGGACGGCCTGTCCTACGCCCCCGTCGACGACCGCACCCTCGCCGAGGTCCGCCGCCAGATCACCGGATGGAACGGCGGTGCGCCCGGAACCACCGACATCGACTTCGGCTGGCGGACCGTCGGCGAATATCTGGACCGCCTCGACCACGGGTTCGACGGCCGGGGCATAGCGGTCAACGCCGCGTACCTCGTCCCGCAGGGCACCGTCCGGATGCTCGCCGTCGGCTGGGAGGACCGCCCGGCCTCCCCGGACGAGCTGGACCGGATGCGGCGCCTGGTCGCCGAGGGACTTCAGCAGGGAGCCGTCGGGCTGTCCTCCGGGCTCACCTACACCCCCGGCATGTACGCCTCCGACGCCGAGCTCACCGAACTGTGCCGGGTCGTGGCCGCGTACGACGGCTACTACTGCCCGCACCACCGCTCGTACGGCGCGGGGGCCCTCGACGCGTACCAGGAGATGGTCACCCTCACCCAGGACGCCGGCTGCGCGCTCCACCTCGCCCACGCCACCATGAACTTCGGCGTGAACCGGGGGCGCGCGCCGGAACTGCTGGCGCTGCTGGACCGGGCACTGGCGGACGGCGCCGACATCTCCCTGGACACCTATCCCTATCTGCCCGGCTGCACGACGCTCGCCGCGCTGCTGCCGAGCTGGGCGGGCGAGGGCGGCCCCGACGCGATCCTCGCCCGGCTGCGGGACGAGGAGAGCGCCGAGCGCATCCGGCACGCCATGGAGGTCGAGGGCGCGGACGGCTGCCACGGAGTGCCCGTCGAGTGGGAGACCATCGAGGTGTCGGGGGTCTCCGACCCGGGGCTGGCGGGCTGTGTGGGGAAGACGATCGCGCGGGCCGCCGCCGAGCGCGGCGAGGAGCCGTTCGCGACCGCCCGCCGGCTCCTGGTGAACGACCGGCTGGGCACGACGATCCTCCAGCACGTCGGGCACGAGGAGAACGTCCGGGCGATCATGAAGCACCCGGTGCACACCGGCGGCAGCGACGGCATCCTGCGCGGGGCCAAACCGCACCCGCGCGCGTACGGCACCTTCCCGGAGTACCTGGGGAAGTACGTCCGCGAGCTGGGCGTCCTCTCGCTGGAGGAGTGCGTGGCGCATCTCACCTCGCGTCCCGCGGCCCGGCTACGGCTGTCCGACCGCGGCCTCGTACGGCAGGGCCACCGCGCCGACCTCGTCCTCTTCGACCCGGAGACGGTCAGCGCCGGCTCCACTTTCGAAGCCCCGCGCACCCTCCCGACCGGCATTCCGCACGTCCTGATCGACGGTCGCTTTGTCATCGAAGACGGGCTGCGGACGGACGTCCTCGCGGGACGCTCGGTGCGGCGGCGAACCACGGCCTGAACCGGGACGTCCCGAGCCGCCTCAGCGCACAACGATTTCGCCCACGTGGCCGAAAACACCGCGCTGCCGGAGTTACACGCCCGTAAGGTGGCGGATATGCAGGTGATCCAGTCAACGAAGCTCGCCAATGTCTGCTACGAGATCCGTGGCCCGGTACTCGAGGAGGCCATGCGGCTCGAGGCGGCGGGTCACCGCATTCTCAAGCTGAACACCGGCAACCCGGCTCCCTTCGGATTCGAGTGCCCGCCGGAGATCCTCGAGGACATGCTGCGCTCGCTGGGCGGCGCGCACGGCTACGGCGACGCGAAGGGCCTGCTGGCCGCCCGTCGCGCGGTGATGCAGCACTACCAGACCAAGGGCATCGAGCTGGACGTCGAGGACATCTATCTCGGCAACGGCGCCTCGGAGCTCATCCAGATGTCGATGCAGGCACTGCTCGACGACGGCGACGAGGTGCTGGTCCCGGCGCCGGACTACCCGCTGTGGTCGGCGGCCGTGTCCCTCGCGGGCGGTACCGCCGTGCACTACCGCTGCGACGAGCAGGCCGACTGGATGCCGGACCTGGCGGACATCGAGCGCAGGGTCACCGACCGCACCAAGGCGATCGTCGTCATCAACCCGAACAACCCGACGGGTGCGGTGTACGGCGACGAGCTGCTGCGCGGCATCACCGACATCGCCCGCCGGCACAGTCTGATCGTCTGCTCCGACGAGATCTACGACAAGATCCTCTACGACGACGCCACACACACACCGACCGCCGCCATCGCGCCGGACCTGCTGACGCTGACCTTCAACGGTCTGTCGAAGGCGTACCGCGTGGCGGGCTACCGCAGCGGCTGGCTCGCGGTCTGCGGCCCCAAGGGGCACGCCTCCAGCTACATCGAGGGGCTGACGATCCTCGCCAATATGCGGCTGTGCGCGAATGTCCCGGCGCAGCACGCGGTGGCGGTGGCCCTCGGCGGACGGCAGTCGATCAACGATCTGGTACTGCCGGGCGGGCGGCTGCTGGAACAGCGCGACACGGCGTACGACCTGCTGACGCAGATTCCGGGCGTGACCTGTGTGAAGCCGAGGGGCGCGCTGTACGCCTTCCCGCGGCTGGATCCAAAGGTCTACAAGATCAAGGACGACCGGCAGATGGTGCTGGATCTGCTCCGCGCGGAGAAGATCATGATCGTTCACGGTACCGGCTTCAACTGGCCGGAGCCGGACCACTTCCGGCTGGTCACGCTGCCGCACAAGGAGGATCTGGCGGACGCGGTGACCCGGATCGGGCGCTTCCTGGACGGCTACGGCCAGCCTTAGGGACGCCTTTCGGCCGCCCCCTCGAACCCCGATGCCCCTGGGCATCGGGGTTTTCTTCTCGCCAGGCGTGAACTTTAGACACGATCTAAGTTAGGATGGGCTCCTAGACCTGGTGGAGGCCAACATGTACGAGCCGATCCGCACCAAATCGGTCCACAGCATGGCCGAGCCGGAGTACCCGCACCGCTCCCGCGGGGAGGAGCTGGACATCCAGCTCGCCGGGCACCTGGCCGCGCTGCTGGCAGTGACCGACGAATTGCGTGCCCTCTCCGCCGATGCCGGCACCGGCACCGCCGCCGGCGCGGACGCGAAACCCGACCTCGACCGCGCCGCCGACCGTATAAGCGAGCAGGTCGCGCGACTGCGGCGCGGGCTGCGCCCGGTCCGTTCGACTGCCACGGGGCAGTCGGGCGAGGCCGGCGGCGCCCGCGGCGAGGCGCTGCACCGACGAGCCCATGCCCTCGCCGGGCGGGCGCTCGTCGTGGCCGCGTCCCGCGCGGACACGGCCGCCGCGATCCTCGCCGCCGAGCGGATGGATGCCCACGCGGCCGCTCTCGCCATCCCCTCCCCCGCCCTCGCGGCGACCCCCTGACGGCCCTGGGCCGCGTACCGCGGAGGTCGCGCGGCCCAGGCGCCACCGAGAACGCCCGGAGGCCGGGAACGACAGACGTGGTTTAACCCCCAGCCGCGGGCGCGGGGGGGGCCACGCCCCAAAAGAGCCCAACAAGAAGCGCGAGCCCCCCACAGGCCGCACCC